>JALZLU010000055.1 GCA_030858685.1 Chloroflexota bacterium
GCCCGGCTGGGTCTGGTGGTGGCGGTCCCCGAGTCCACGGCGCTCGATGAGACCCGCGTCACGACGGAAGAACCAGGCCGGCTGGCCGAGGCGGTACAGGTGGCGAGCGCGCGTCCGGAGGTCGATCCGACGCGCGTGGGCATCGCCGGATTCTCGGCCGGAGCGAGCGTGGCGCTCCTCGCTGCGGCGGATCCTCGCATCGCCGACAGCCTTGCCTTCGTGAGCTCGTTCGGAGGGTACGCGGACGCCGGGACCCTGCTGGTCGATGTGGCTACCCGGACGCAGCTGATCGGCGGCGAGACGCGCCCGTGGGCTGCGGAACCCTACGTCCGGCGGGACATCGCGGCGCTCCTCGTGGCGACCATCGGCGCGACGCCGGAACGTGATCGGCTCGAGGCGCTCCTGGCACCGGTCATCGAGTCCGACGAGCCTCCCACCGGACCGGATCCGGGGGTGCTGGCGGCATTCCAGGGCCCGGACGTGCGCGTGGCGTACCGGCTGCTCACGGCTGCTTCCCGTGCGGAGGCTCAGAGCGCGCTGGCGTCCCTGTCAGACGAAGTGCGCGATTCGCTGGGGACGATCTCGCCGGTGACCGTCGCCGACGACCTTCACACCCGCGTCTTCCTGATGCACGGCGAGAGCGATCGATCCATACCCATCAGCCACGTGCATCTCATCGCCGATGCGCTGCCCGATGGCAGCCTGGCACGGCTCACCGTCTTCGACCTCTTCCAGCATGTCCAGCCCGGAAAGGACGGCCTCTCGCTGGAGCAGGCTCCGGACCTGTGGGCGCTCTACCGGTACCTGCACGACCTGGTGGCACTCACCACGGAGTGATCAGCGCCTTGCCGCGCGCCTTGCCTCTCGTTCGGCGAGGCGGTCAGCGCCGTGCAGCGACTCACGGCAGACGAAGCGGAAATGAGCCAGCCAGAACGCACGCAGGAGCCGATACATCGGCCCCTCGGCGACCTCCCATGACCCGAACCGCGAGCGCTGCGCGTCTATCGGCTCCATCCAGTAGGTGTGCCGCGCGTGGAAGCCCGGCATCAGCGTCACCTCCCAGGTGACGCGACGCTCCGGCACCACCTCGGTCAGGCGAGCGATCGCCGGCAGCCGGTAGGGCAGATAGCGACGCAGCGGGTGGAATGCCCAGATGAGGGTCTGCCCCTCAGCCAGCTCACCACCGGTGACGGTAGCGGTCCACATGCAGCCGTTCCAGGCGGGCCAGCCACGGACCCTCCGAAAGCTGTGCCACAGCGCCTCGACCGGCATCGCCACCTCGACCGATCCCTCGACCGGCAAGGACCGATCAGCCCGCCAGCCTGTACGCTCCCCGATCGGACCTGCGTACGACACGTTCTGCCCGATCAAAACGGCGCCGAGCTGAGGATCCGCCGCGCGTAGACATCCCACAGTCGGCCGCTGAAGAACTGGCCGAACTGGGCCATCACGGCGGCACGTTCCATGGTGTCGGCGCCCTCCACCTCGAACGTCGTGAGCTGGTGCAGGAAGTCCAGCAGCAGCACGCGGATGATGCCTGCCGCGACGATCGTCTCGGCCGCCTCGCCGGCAACTCGGTTCTTCCCCGCCGCATTCGCCCCGAACCCCTTCTCATCGCCGGGCTCTACGTGGCCGCGGTATACCCGGGTGTACAGGGTGGAAGTGTCATCCCAGACGTCGAACCCGGGATCGTCGCGGACGACCTTGTGACCACTCACGGTAAGGGGCTCGCCGTCCGGCGACCGGACCATCAAGCGGTAGTGCATCCACTTCTGGGTCGGGTCGCCCTGGTCGACGAAGAGATTGAACGTCCCGCGCTCGACCGGAAGCCGGCCGCCGAGGGCCTCGCAATGGACCCAGCCTTCCGCCTGCCCCAGGTGCTGCGGTTCGACCACGAAGCGGCGAACCCCGTCGAGCGTGATGGTGAGGTGCACCATGAGGGGCGTCCCGGCGGCCTTGCCCATGTCGTGGCCGCGCTGGAAGTCGTCCTCGCCGAGCGTCACGAACCCCTTCATCTCCTCGGTGAAGCGGAGCTTCGTGTGGTCCTCGTCCGTTGGCCGCGCCGATGCACGATCCTCGCCGACCGGCGGCGCCGCGGCGTCGAGGGGGATGCCCTGCTCCTGACACCAGCGGCGTCCGGCCGCCACGCCCCGCTCCACACAGTGGCGGACACGGTCCGCACCCACGACCATGAGGTAGTGGACCGGCACCTCGGCGCGCAGGATGCGCAGCTCGATGTGACGCCCGAACTCGCCGGCACGCCCCGCCGCGACCTCCGCGTTGTTGTGGCGCACCCGCTGGACGATGTGTCGGAAGTTGCCGTTGGCGACTGTCTCGATGATGCCGAAGTAGATGCCCATGAAGCCGGCCTGCCATTCGCTGCGCTCGCTGACCGTCCAGATGACCCAGAGTTCGTCGGCGCCGCGCTCGATGGCCTCTTCCAGGTTGGCGTCCGAGAGGAAGACCGCGTCCAGGTAGGTGTGACCGCGACGCCGAACGGGCGGAAACCACATGGGGAGGGAGATCGACGCGATGAGTAGGTCCTCGTCCATCTCGGCCGCCGGCATCGGCAGAAGCTGATGGGTGGTGAAGTCGTAGATGTTGAAGGTGGCTTCGCGCTTCGTGTCGCGAATCAGCCTCCAATCGAGGCCCCATCGCGTGAGCACGTTGCGCCGAAACGCGTCCAGCGTCAGCAGCGATGCCGCGAACGGACCCTTCCACCACTCGCGCCAGTTGAAGCCGATGCCCACGCGCGGTGGCAGGTGGCGCCAGTTGTCAGCTATGCGCGTCCCGCTCATGCCCTGGCACCACATGGCCAGGTTCAGGTTGCCGCCGCTGGCGCCGTCGGCATGGTCGAACTCGAGGCCCGCCTCGTCCAGCCAGACCTGGAGGACACCGGCCTGAAAGGCCACCTTGTAGCCGCCGCCGGCCAGGATCAGGGCCCGCCTGGTCATCCCCGCGCGGCGCTCCTTCCTTCGAGGATGCCGTCAGCGAAACGGTCGGCCAGGGCGGCGATGGTCAGGCTCGGATTGGGACCGACGGTCCCGGGCATGACCGATCCGTCCGCCACGTACAGCCCCGGATAGCCGAACACCTCGCCCCAGGCATCGACCACGCCCTCGCCTGCATGTCGGCCCATGGGTGCGCCGCCGAGCGGGTGGACGGTGATGACCCGCCGCCCGAGGCGCCAGAGGGGATTGTCCCGAAACCCGGCCCCGAGCTCCTCCGCCAGCTGGCGCTGCTTCTCCCGGACCGCCTCGAAGTACGCTGAAGAGCGGTCGATCGTCCAGTCCACGTTGAGGCGGTCGCCGCGCAGGCCGATGATGCCGTTGGGCTCCTCCCGACCCATACCGAGCAAGGGCAGGATCCCCGACGAGAGTTCCGCGTCCCCCAGCAGGCGCGACAGCTCGGCGCCCACGTCCGTGTCCGTTCCCCGCCGCAGGAGGCGGCGGACGAGCCTCAGTGCCGTCATCCAGTAGCGAAGCATGGCGCCCGGCATCTCGACGGCCTGGATGAGCCAGTTCAGCATGTCCGGGTACCCCGCGTCCTGGAGGTAGAAGCCGCGCCCGACGCCGTCGCCAGGTTCGCCTCCGAAGCGTACGGCGGCGGTGATGGCCGGTCCGTAGCCCCCTTCCATGGGCATCGGCTTGCCGGTCTTGCGGTCGCGGGGCTTGATGGCCAGCGTCAGAAGGTCGCCGTTTCCGGAGAAGTGCGTGCCCAGCGCTGCGCTGAGACCGGGCAGGTTGGCTCGGTTGCGCAGCAGCAGATAGGTCGTGCCCAGCGTTCCCGCCGACAGGATCAGCCGCTTGCAGGTGACCGTGACAAGGGGCAGATCCTGCGTACGATGGGGCCGCCCCTCTCGTTCCAGGTCGTGCCTCACGTACCGCACGGTGTAGCCGCCGCCGGCGCGCGGCTCGAAGCAGCGCACCTCGCATAGGTCTCGGATGTGGGCGCCCTCGTGCTTGGCCTCCGAGAGATAGTTGTAGTCGAGGGTGTTCTTCGCCCCGAAGTTGCAGCCGATGTCGCACTCACCGCAGAGCCGGCAGGTGGTGCGCGTGGCGCCGTGGAGGTTGCGCCTGTCATCCGGTTCGGGGATCAGCTCACCGATGGCCGGCGGTCTCCCCGGCGCCGCGAAGGTCACTGCCAGCGGCGGCGTGAATGGTTCCCAGCCGAGGCGGGTGGCGGCGTCCATGAAGGCACGCGTCCGGGGCACGCTGGCGTACGGCTCGTGGTCGAGAGGGAATCGCTGGGGTGCGAGCATCCGCTCCGCCCGGTCGTAGTGCGGATCGAGCTCCTCGCGCGTGACGGGCCAGTACTCCACGCCGCGTCCGTCCCCTTCCTCACGCACGAACCACTCGGGATCCTTGCGCAGCAGGACGTTGGCGTAGATCAGGGAGCCGCCGCCTAGGCCGCTGGCGATGACCGCCCCGAGTCGATCGAATGACCAGATCGAGAACATGCCGTAGAGGCCTTCGCTGGGGTCCCAGAAGGCACGTCGGAAGCGGTACGGGCTGCGCGGGAAGCTGCCCGGCGGGAATCGCCTGCCCCGTTCCAGCAGCAGGACGCGCTGGCCCCCCTTCGAAAGTCGATAGGTCATGACCGATCCACCGAAGCCCGATCCGACCACGATCGCGTCGAAGTCGGTTTCGTCGGAGCTCCGGGACGGGCTTGTCACGACGCTGCCGCCAGCCGAGGGTCGTCGGGAAGCAGGATGGCGGCCGACTCCTGTCGCACACCGTAGACGCCGGTGGGCACCACGCGCCCCGGCTGGCCGCCGCCCAGGGCCTCCGCTTCCGCGTAGTACTCATGCCACCACTTCACAGCCTGCCAGATCGCCTCCGGGCAGCTGGCCGCCGACGAGAGACCGGGCGTCACCTCGATGCCCGCCATCGAGTGGGCGGCAGCGACCAGCGCCGCGCTCGGGACGCCCTTGCTGCGCAGGAGCGGGTTGTCAGCATCCACGGCAGCCCAGGCGTAGGCCAACCAGGCCAGGAGAAGCTCAGGCAGGTCGATGATCGTGCGCCGGTCCGCCAGGCGGGCGGCCTCGGCCACGATGGCCAGGTCATCCGTGCTGAAACGCACTACCGCGATGTTCGGCCACCACAGCGGAGAGTCCATGTCCTCGATGTTCAGGTATCGGACAGCATTGCTGCGCGGCACGTCGGAGACGTCGTCAGGCTGCAATGGAACGCTGAGGATCGTACCGTCCGAGGCGAGCACGCCGCACAGGGACCAGTAGCTGGGCGTGAGGTCGTTGCGCAGGCCGGACTGGGCGAAGCGGACCCGAAAGTCGACCAGTGACGTGCCTCCCAGCAACAGGACCCCGGTCGGTCCGCCCAGTCGCCGCCACCAGGCGAGGTTGCCCTCGCCCTCCTGGGGCCGTTCGATGCGCAGTGCGTCGTTCGACCGAGCGGCGTCCGATTCGCGGTTGGGGATCATGGCGTGCCTCCTACTGGAGCGTTCGGGAGTAGACCGCTGTGCCGCTCGGTCGCGTGCCGTTCACGGAGACTGGCCAGGCGCGGACGGTGACACGCACGCGCGCGCCGTCAGCCGCGAACTCCACGGTCGCGAACTGGTTCGTCGCCAGCCGATGGTCCGGGGCGGACCAGACGTCACAACGGACGCTGCCGGCGATCGGGAAGGACGGGAATCCGTCCGGCGCGGGCTTCCATCGGCCGCCTACACGCGGGTCCACCAACGAGAACGGAGAAGCGATGATCTCGATGAGCTGCGCTCCGGTGGGCAGGGTGCAGCCCGCCACCCGGCCGTAGTGCACGTCGCCGGTGAGGACCACCACGTCGTGACGCGCGCGCTGCAGGATCCGTACGAACTCCCCGTACTGATCGATGTCGGGCAAGCCCATGTCCACGAAACGGCTCCACCAGCTGCCTCGCTCGGCAAGGACGACCTGTCCGACGACAAGGACACCAGGACCGCCCAGTCCATCGACCCATGCCGCCAGGCCTTGGAGCTCGCCGGCGGACACGAAGGCGGATCCGTCCTCGGAGCGCTCGACCCTCGTGTCGATGACCCGCAAGGAAAGGCTGCCGACCGTGAAGGAAGCACTCGGCGAAGTGGCCTGGAAGGTCCGGTAGAGGTCGGTCGCCAGGGCATGCCATGTCGCTCGACCGGCCGCCGTCCAACTGTTCCGGACGGTGGGCGTGCCACGGGGAGCGTTGTTCCAGAACTCATGGTCGTCGGACGTGAAGAAGGTGGCGCCCGTGCGCAGGATCTCCGAGTAGCCACCACCTCCGCCGCCTTGCGTCCAGGTGGCGAGGTAGCAGGCCAGAAGGTCGGCGCGGAGGTCCTCGTCCCCGTATCGCGTCAGTTGGAACTTGGGAAAGGGGGCGTCCAGATAGACCTGGTCGCCGCACAGGAACTTCACCTGCGGCCGCGCCGCTGCCGGCAGGCTGGCGTACGCCGCGCCGGCCGCGCCTGAAGCGTCGCGGTCCCGCGCGAAGCACGAGCCCACGAGGCAGATGAAGGGTGGCTCGTCGATGGTCGGGAGCCGATCGGGAAGCGTCGTGGCGGTGGCCCCGGCTCGTTCCGCTCCTCCTTCCAGGAGACGAAGCGGATACCTGCTGCCTGGCTGGAGACCCTCGAGCTCGAGGCGTTGATACCAGAGCCGCGGCACACCATGCGTCTGCCACTCTCGCCAACCGCCCTCGATGCGACGTCCGACGCCACCGCCGTCAAGGCTCAGGACGCCCGGCGCACTACCGACCACGCCGACCCACAGCGTGGCGGCCTTCTGCTTCGCTTCGAGCGGCACGAGCAGGTGAGGCATCGACCCCTACTTCCCCTACGCCCCCGCTGGCAAGGTACGCCGCTTCGGTGGACCGGTCAATATGCTCGGATGGACAGTCACAGTGGAGCGCGCCCGGCGGTCATCCCGGTCGAGCTGACGCCGTTCGGCTTCCTTAACGCCTACCTCCTGCGTGGGGAGCGGACGGTCGTCGTGGATACCGGCTATCCCTCCGGCG
Source organism: Chloroflexota bacterium (assembly GCA_030858685.1). GTDB lineage: Bacteria > Chloroflexota > Limnocylindria > Limnocylindrales > CSP1-4 > Palsa-1032. Next base: position 6,984 of record JALZLU010000055.1, read on the forward strand.
CACGGCGCATGCTGGCTGCCCTGGAACGCCACGGGATCGCGCCATCGGACGTTTCCTTGATCCTCATGACCCACGGACACCTGGATCATCTGGGTGGAGCGGCGGAGCTTCGGACTCGCCTCCGCGTCCCGACAGCCCTGCACCGACTGGACGCCGAGATCGCCGCAAGCGGGCGAGACCGACCGCTCCGGCCGGCTCGTCTGGCGGGCCGGCTCTTCGCCCCGTTCGCACCACGGAGCGCGCCCGCCTTCCAGCCCGACATCGTCCACGATGGCGAGCTCGACCTGGCACCCTATGGCATAGCGGGCCGGACGATCCATACGCCAGGGCACACGCCGGGATCCATCTCTGTGCTGCTGGACGACTGCGTCCTGGCGGGCGACCTGGTGGTCGGGGGCTTCCTGCGCCGACACGTGCCGGGGCTGCCGTACTTCGCCGACGATCGCGGACAGTTGCAGGCGAGCATCGAGCGCGTGCTGGCGGTGGCGAACGGCCCGCTATTCGTTGGACATCGTGGCCCCGTGTCGCGCGAGAGTGTGGCGCGACGCTTCCCGACACGGAGCCGATCGGGGCGACCGGCTCGGCTCGGCTAGTCTGCGGCGATGCGCGCGCGGGACCTGGGCATCGTCATCGGCTCGTTAGCACCGGGCACGAACGATGCCATCACGGACGTGGCCGGCGTGCGTGTCGGACACGCCACCATCATCAAGGGCGACGGTCCGTTGGTGGTCGGCGAGGGACCGGTGCGCACCGGTGTCACGCTGGTCATGCCGCATGACGGCGACCCATGGCGAGACGCGGTCTACGCCGGCAGCCACACCCTGAATGGCAACGGCGAGCTGACAGGACTCGAGTGGGTGCGCGAGTCGGGCATGCTCACCTCACCGATCGCCCTGACCAATACACATAGTGTCGGCGTGGTGCGCGACGCCATCATCGCGGCCGAGATCCGGGATCGTGACGCCTCGTCAGGCGTCCATTGGGCACTCCCGGTGGTGGGCGAGACGTACGACGGGCAGCTCAACGACATCAACGGGCTGCATGTGCGTCCGGAGGATCTATTCGACGCCCTTGCTGACGCGCGATCCGGCCCGGTCGCAGAGGGCAACGTGGGCGGTGGCACGGGCATGATCTGCCACGAGTTCAAGGGCGGTATCGGCACGGCCTCTCGCGTGCTGGGGGACGCCGAGGGCGGTTTCACGGTGGGCGTGCTGGTGCAGGCCAACCACGGACGGCGAGAGCGTTTGTCCATCGACGGCGTGCCGGTCGGTCGGGAGATACCGACGACGGACGTCCCTTCTGCATGGGACGGACCCCGGACCGCAGGGTCAGGCTCGATCATCGGTATCGTGGCCACCGATGCGCCCCTGCTGCCGCATCAGTGCCAGCGGCTGGCGCAGCGAGCTGCGCTCGGCGTGGGCCGCGTCGGTGGAGCCGGCGAGAACAGCAGTGGCGACATGTTCCTGGCCTTCGCCACGGGCAACGGTCCCATGCCAGCGGAGGACTCGGCTGAAGGTCAGCCCTTCTCGAACGACGTCAGGACGCTGCTCGACGGCCACATCACGCCGCTCTTCTGGGCGGTCATCGAGGCCACCGAGGAGGCCATCGTGAACGCGCTGCTGGCGGCGGAGACGATGGTCGGGCGGGACGGCCATACAGCCCACGCGCTACCGGTCGACCGACTGAGCGGGATCATGGAGCGCTACCGGCCGGCGACGTGACGCCGACCTGACGGCGACAGGCGATGGCTATACTCGCCCGGCGATGGATGCTGAACGACTGCTGACCGCGTTCATCGGTGCCTTCTTCGGCGCCTCGGGGTGGCTGGTCGTGGGGCTCTTCATCCAGCGTCAGCAGTTCGCTCGTGTCGCCCGCAACTCCGCCAGAGCGGTCTACTTCGAGTTGGCCGTGAACACCATCGCCGTAGAGCTGGCTCGCCAGCACGCCGTGTTCCAGCCGCTCGCCCGCGGGACGTTCGACCGACTGCTCCCGGAGCTTGCGGCGCTGCTCTCGATGGACGACCTTCAGGCGGTCGCTCAGGCGTACATGGGCCACGCCGGATATGACCAGTTGCAGCGCGACCCCGGCGTGCCCAGCGAGGTTCGTCGGGCGATCCTGGCTCGAGCCGAAGAGCAGCACCGGGGGGCCACCGATGTGCTGGTGCGGCGCGCCTTCAGTCAAGCGGAACGCGCACGGCTCACGTCCTCTGGCCAGACAGGCGCGGTCGACTCGGCGGCCGCACCGGAGGTGACCACATGACGGAGGTCGAGGCCAGGGATCTGCTGCGCCGTTTCCTGACTGCCATGACCCTCATGGATCTGGACGCCGTCCGCGCACTGGTGCACCAGGACTACGTCCTGGAGCATCCTCAATCCGGTGAAGTGATCCGAGGGCGAGATCGCTTCGTGGCGATGCTTCAGGCCGTGCCGGGCGGTATCCCGGAGGACTCGACCGACGAGGCGCGTGCCCGCGTTTACGTCGATGACGACCGTTGGGCGGTGTCGCCCATGCTCACGCCCATCCGCGTGACCGGCTCGGAGGGCAGCTACACGACGACGGTCCCCATACGGTATCCGGACGCTACGTGGCACCTCATCGCCATCTCGGAGATCCGCGACGGCCTCATCGTTCGCACCACTCAATATTGGGCTCCGGAGTTCCCACCGGCCGACTGGCGAGCACCATTCGTCGACCCGATGCCGCAGGCGACGCCGGCCGAGGATGGGAGCGGAAGCTTCTAACCATCGTGGCCCGCTCCCGACCGCTCCTGGCACTGGCCTGGCTGGCCGGTTTCACGCTCATCGATGCGAGCATCGTCAGCCTGGCTTTGCCTGACATCGCGGCCGACTTCGGCCGTACCGTCGGCGATCTCGCGTGGGTGGCCACCGGTTATCTCCTCGCCCTGGCGGCCACCCTGCTCGCCGCGGGACGGCTGAGCGATCGCTTCGGCATGCGGCGGGTGCTGGTCAGCGGCGCCATCGCGTTCCTGATCACGACCGCAGCGTGCGGGCTCGCGCCCGACTTCGAGCTGCTCGTGGCGGCTCGCGTCGTGCAGGGCATGGCCGGGGGCGTGCTCTATACCGTCTCGCTGGCCATCGCCGTGACTGCCTATCCGCCGGAGCGTCGAGCCTCCGCGCTGGCGCTCTACTTCACGTCGGGGGCGCTGGGCGCAGTCATCGGGCCGGTCATCGGCGGCTTGCTGACGGACCTGGGAGGCTGGCGTCTGGTGTTCCTGGCCCAGCTGCCGCTGCCCCTTGTGGTGGCAGTGGCGGCCTGGCTGCTGCTTCCCAAAGCCGCTGCCCCAGGCAAGCGGCCCTTTGATGTGGCTGGCATCGCGGCGGCGTCGTTGTTCGTGGTGGCCGGCACGTTCGCATTACTCGAGCTGCCGGCGGCCGGAGCCAGCCTTTCGGTGGTGGGTTCGGGGCTGGTCGCGCTGGCTTCGCTGGCGGCATTCCTGGTCATCGAGAGCCGAACGCCGGAGCCCGCGGTCCAGCTCGGGATCTTCCGCAACGCTCGTTTCGTGGTGGGCAGCGTGGCGGGCGCGGG
>JALZLU010000390.1 GCA_030858685.1 Chloroflexota bacterium
TAGACATAGGGCAGGAACGGTGCCGGCGGAGCGAAGGCGTTGCCGCCGTCCAGCCAGATGCGAACGCCGGCCCAGTAGGCGCGAGCGTCCGACCCGGCCAGCTCGCCACGCGCCAGGATGAAGGTCGTCACGAGGCCGCCGGCCAGGCCCACCAGGACGATGGCCACGATGCGTTGCCGGTCTCCCAGACGCGCGCGGCCAACGCGCCACTCGCTTTGCAGCCAACCTCGCAGCCGCGTAGCCGGTGGCAGCGATCTGGTGCCGATCATGGTCGGCATGCTACCCCTCGTGCCCACCAGCAGGCTGAGGTGCTCCGCGTGGCTATACTCGGAAAATGGCCGAAGGACATGTGATCGTCATCGGCGGCGCCGAGGACAAGGTCCGCGAGCGGCTGATCCTTAGCCGGTTCGTGGCACTCGCGGGCGGCCCCGACGCGCGCATCGCGGTGATCAGCAGCGCCTCCTCGCTGGGCCCTCTGGCCGGCGAGATGTATCGGCGCGTCTTCACGGAGTTGGGTGCCGCGCACGTGGAGCCCATCCACGCCGTCACACGCGCGCAGGCCAACGATGAGGATGCGGCGCGCTCCGTGCTGGATTCCACCGGGGTCTTCATGACCGGCGGCAATCAGCTCCGGCTCAGCTCCACCATCGGCGGCACGGCCATCGCGCAGGCCATCACGGAGCGGCATCGTCACGGATCGGTCATCGCGGGCACCAGCGCCGGCGCGTCTGCCATGAGCACGCACATGGTGGCCTTCGGCGCCAGCGGCGGCACGCCCAAGCAGCGCATGGTCCAGATGGCGGCAGGGCTGGGCGTGCTGCCCGGCGTCATCGTCGATCAGCACTTCCAGCAGCGCAATCGACTGGGGCGGCTGCTGGCCATCATCGCCCAGAATCCTTCACTGCTCGGTCTGGGTGTGGATGAGGACACGGCCGGTGTGGTCGGGCCTGACCTGGTGCTGGAGGTCATCGGCCGGCGCAGCATCACCGTCATCGATGGCGCGGGCTCCGATACGGACGCCTGGGAGGTGCGCGCACACAAGCCGCTCATGATCAGCAACGTGATCCTGCACTCCCTGCCCTCGGGTTACCGCTTCGACCTGCGGCGACGGATGCGTGTGGCGGCCCCCTTGCTGCGCGCCCTGGACGCCACCGACAACATCGCCTCCAATTGAGCGCATCGGACGGCCCCAAGCCGGAACTGCGCATCCTGGAGACTCGCGTGCTGCGAGGGCCCAACTACTGGGCCGGTGGGCCGGCCGTGCGCATGCTGGTCGACCTGGGCGTGCTCGAGGAGTACCCCAGCAACAAGGTCCCCGGGTTCACGGAGGCGTTGGTGGGCGTGCTGCCCACCCTGGAGGAACATGCCTGCTCCCTGGGGCGCCGGGGTGGTTTCGTATCGCGTCTCCACGACGGGACCTGGATGGGCCACATCGCGGAGCACATCGCCCTGGAGCTCCAGAACCTGGCGGGCACCGAGGCGCGCATCGGCAAGACGCGTTCCACCGACGAGTACGGGCGCTACAACGTGGTCTACGAGTACCGCGAAGAACAGGTGGGCGTGGAAGCCGGCCGTATCGCGGTAGCCCTGGTCAACCATCTGGTGGCACCGGATGACGAGTCGAAGGTCATCGACTTCGGGGCGGAGATGGAGCGCCTCATCCTCATCGCCGAGAGCCAGGCTTTCGGTCCCTCGACGCAGTCCATCATCGACGAGGCCGTCTCTCGCGACATCCCCTGGATCCGCCTCGACCGCCACAGCCTGGTGCAGCTCGGACAGGGCGTCCATCAGCAGCGCATCCGCGCCACGATGACCTCGCGCACACCAGCCATCGCGGTGGACATCGCCTCGGACAAGGCGCTCACCAATTCGCTCCTGGGCTCAGCCGGCCTTCCCGTGCCGCGCTCCCAGGCGGTGCGTGGCGAGGATGCCGCGGTGGCCGCCGGCAAGGCTCTGGGCTATCCGGTCGTAGTCAAGCCACTCGACGGGAATCACGGCCGTGGCGTCAGCCTCGATCTGCGCTCGGAGGAGGAGGTCCGCAGGGGCTACGTACTGGCTCGGCGCGAGAGCCGCGGCGGGGCCGTGGTGGTCGAGACCTTCGTGCACGGCATCGACCATCGCGTGCTGGTCATCGGCGGGAAGATGGTTGCGGTCGCCCAACGCATGCCGGCCGGTGTGACCGGCGACGGAACGCACACCGTCCGCGAGCTGGTGGGGATCGAGAACCGTGATCCCCGGCGGGGCATCGGCCACGAAAAGGTGCTCACCCGCATCCGGATCGACGAGGCGGCCGAGGAAGTGGTTCGCAAGCAGGGCTACGGCATGGACGATGTGCCGCCCGCGGAGGTCCGTGTCCAACTGGCGCTCACTGGCAACATGTCCACCGGCGGGACGGCCATCGATCGCACCATGGAAGCCCATCCCGAGAACGTGGAGATCGCCGAGACGGCGGCACGCATCGTGGGGCTGGACATCGCGGGCATCGACTTCATGGTCCCCGACATCGCCATCCCGGTGCGCGAACAGGGTGGCGCCATCGTGGAGGTCAACGCCGCGCCAGGCTTCCGGATGCACTCCAACCCCACGGAGGGGGAGCCGCAGTTCGTCGCGCGGCCGGTGATCGATCTGCTCTTCCCGCACGGCTCCGACGCACGCATCCCCATCGTCGCCGTGACCGGCACGAACGGGAAGACCACGACGGTGCGCATGGTCGCGCACATCCTGAAGCTGATGGGCCGGCGCGTGGGCATGACCACGACCGACGGTATCGTCATCGATGGTCGCCTCACCAAGAAGGGCGACATGTCCGGTCCCAAGTCGGCCCAGATGGTGCTCCAGAACCCGCTCGTCGATACGGCGGTCTTCGAGGTCGCACGCGGCGGCATCCTGCGTGAGGGCCTGGGCTACGACCGCAACGACGTGGCCGTGGTGACCAACGTGAGCGGCGACCACCTCGGACTGCACGGCATCGACACGCTGCCCAAGCTGGCCAACGTCAAGGGTGTGCTGGTGGACGCGGTGCCTCGCTCCGGCATGGCCGTACTCAACGCCGATGACACGCTGGTGGCGCGCATGGGCCGCCACTCGTCCGGAAAGGTCCTCTACTTCTCACTGCAGACGAGCAAGGGTGAGGAAGGATTCGACCGGGCCGAGAATCATGCGGCCCGCGGCGGCGCCGCGATGGTGCTCCAGCAGACCGACGACGGTGAGCTCATGGTGTTGCGCCAGGGCAGCAGGACCATGCCGCTCATCTACACCCACCTGATCCCCGCCACCTTCGGCGGTCGGGCGCGCATGAACGTGGCCAACGCCCTAGCGGCGGCGGGTGCCGCCTGGGCCGCGGGCGCCCATCTCCACGACATCCGCCAGGGCCTGCGCACCTTCAGCACGTCTTTCTTCCAGGCACCGGGGCGCCTCAACGAAGTGGATATCGGCGGCTTCAAGGTCTACATCGACTATTGCCACAACGTGGATGGCATGCGTCGCCTCAGCGAGTTCGTCGACTTGAGCATGGCCCAGTCGACGGACGGTGACGGCGGACGTCAGGGCCGGGCCATCGGTGTCATCGGCATCCCCGGTGATCGGCGCGATGAGGATCAGCGAGCCTATGGACGGCTGGCGGCGGCGGCCTTCGATGAGGTCTACGTACGGGAAGATGCCAACCTGCGCGGTCGCGCGCCGGGCGAGGCGGCAGAGAACGTGCTGCTCGGTGTGCGCGAGGCGCAGGCAGCAGGGGAGGCTCGAGCGGTGCAGGCTGAGCCGGTCCTCCTGGAGATCGAAGCGGCCCGGATGGGCATGAGGCGCGCGAAGCCGGGTGACATGGTGGTCGTCTGCGCCGATGACGCGGCGGCCGTCTATCGCGAGGCGATGTCGTTCGATCGTGGCCCGCGCCAGGCCTCGGCCTTCACCTATCCCGGCGAGACCTGGATCCCGGAAGGCTGAGCCCGGCGGGTTCGGGCGACGGGGTCGTGTGGCGGCTCGGGGTCGGGTGGCGGCTCGGGGTCCGCGGCCGGTGGGAGGCACGCGGCCGGTGGGTGTACGCAGCCTGCGCCTACACCCCGAACCGCTTACCAGGGTTCGGAGAGGATCGCGGCGCGCTTGGACTCGTGCTCGTCGGTCGTGATGAGGCCCTCGTCGAGCATCCGGTCCAGTCTGCGCAGCCTCGCGGCCGGATCGGTCGGGTCAACCTCGCGCGCGACCTCTGGCGCAGGATCCGGCCCGGAAGTCGACACATCCACCTGGTACAGCGACGAGCCCGTCGGCGATATCAGGTTGTAGGCATAGAAGCCCGTCATGATCAGGGCAAAGAGCGTCCAGATCACGCCGAACAGCCCGAAGGTCGGGATGACCACGAACAACCCCAGGACGAGGAACAACAAACCGCCAAGGACGCCCATCACGGAGGCGGCCTTGCCAGGTCTGACGTTGCCGCGAAAGTCCATCACGAACTTCCCGAGATAGCGCGGCCGGTGAACCAGTCCACCTCTGAGACCGCCTCTGCCCCGAGTTCTGTCAGGACGGCACTCACCTCGTTGCGATGGGTATGGCACATCAGCACGACGACCGCTGGTCCTGCTCCCGCAGCACTCCGTCCAGGATCTGTCAGCGCAGCTCGCAACGCCTGCGGCTCGTCCTCGTGGACCGGGATGTCGGTCGTCTCGGCGCCGCCAGCCATCATCCCTGACCGGATCTCGCCCACCACGGACCCGCGCGTGCGACCGCGCAGGTAGTAGAGCGTTTCCTTCAAGGCAAGCTCGTCAGAGTGCTCCGCAGCCAGCTTGCCGATGGCACGCAGCGAGTCGTCCGGTCGGTCGCCGGCAGTGCCGATGATGGCCACCACGGGCACGCGCCGTTCACCTCGCTTCCCGACGAGCCCGTCGACCACGTCGAAGATGACCGACAGGCCTGCCTCGTTGTGGGCGAAATCGACGATCACCAGCCGCTCGCCCAGGCGATAGAGATTGAGGCGACCCGGCGCCTGCTCAGCGGAGGACCGGAAGTCGCGCAGCCCCGCGGCGACTACCTTGAGCGAGGCCCCCAGTGCCCGCGCCGCGCCGGCCGCGGCCAGTGCATTGGCCACGTTGTGGCGCGCCAGACCACCGACCGTGGCGGGCACCTCGGCGGCGCGCACGATCTTCCGCCGTCTGGGACCCTCGACCTCGACCAGCATCCCCTCCTCCAGGATCATGGCGATGTCGCCCCG
>JALZLU010000134.1 GCA_030858685.1 Chloroflexota bacterium
TTACTCAGGATCGCTCTCGAGCGCCCTCGTCCGGGCCGCCGGGTGGCAATCGGAACGCGAGCTCGCCGAGGCGGCGGTAGCCCTCCAGCCCGCGGGCGATGGCGCCGTCGTAGACGCCGCGCAGCCGCTCCGGCAGGTCGGGGGCGACCATCACGTCGCCGGAGACCTCGCGGTAGCGCTGCGAGACTTGCTCGGAGTTGTAGAACGGGTGGGCATGGAAGAACGACCAGATCGCCAGCCGCGAGACGTTATCGAGAACGAAGACGAAGGTGGCGTGCTGGAACGTGGTGTGGTGGCCGGCGGCGAAGAGGTCGGCGTAGAGGCGGATGGCGCGGTCGCGCCGCTCCCGCCGCTCGGCCAGCTTTGCGGGCGAGAGATGCTCCGGCTCCGGGCCATAGACCAGCTTGAGAACGTTCTCGACCCTGGCCGGCCGCGCGCCATAGCAGGACCAGGCGGCGGCGACGGTGAGGGCGAAGGGGTGCGCCGCCGACTCGTCGCGCAGCAGACGCACCTCCGGTGCGGGGGAACGGAAGAGCGACGCCGTGTCGAGCGCGATGGGTGGGGCGACAGCGGTGGCTTGTGCGTCTTCGGTTCTGTCGGCTATCGGTGCCATCTCAATCGTTTGGTTCATTGGTGCCTCATTTTGGGTCATTGCCCTGAAGCGATCTGTCGGCAGGGGCGACCCGATGTGGTCGCCCTCGAACCGACAAGCGTGAAAAGTGATTGCCAGCACCATCCGCGGCATCGCCACAGGTTGGCGACTGTGGAGGGCGACCACGCCGGGTCGTCCCTACCTGGCGGATCGTCGTGGCGATACCGCAACAAGGCGGCCGACGACGAGGCGTTTGCGGGTGGTTGCACCATGACTTTGACTTGTCGCGGGATATCAAATGATCGAGCGGGGATATCTTGTGCCTAGTCTACCACCGCGTCGCGCTCGCGTTCGGTGGCCCTTGGCGGATACAGGGCGATTGCATTCTCGGGGATGGTGAGCGGGCACACGGGCGGTGATACTGGGGGGGCCGAGGATGGCGGCGCTGACCGGTTGTGTCCGTCCTCTGGAGTCTCGCCATGCTCGCTCACCCTGCGCCCCGCATCGCCGACTGTTTCTGTGATCTGATCGATCCCCGAGTGCCGCGGGGGCGGCGGCATCGGTTGCTGGACATCGTCACGATCGCCGTCTGTGCCGTGATCAGCGGGGCCGAATCCTGGGTCGAGGTGGCGCAGTGGGGCCGCATCAAACAGGCCTGGTTGGCCGACTGGCTCGACCTGCCGCACGGGATGCCGACCCACGACACCTTTGGCCGGGTCTTTGCCCGGATCGATCCGGCCCAGTTCGAAGCGGGATTTCTGCGCTGGGTGCAGACCGCGACGCAGAGCGCCGAGCCGGAAGTGATCGCCCTCGACGGCAAGACGATCCGCCGCTCCGGGGATCGGCGCACGGGCCAGCGTCCGCTCCATCTGGTCAGCGCCTGGGCGAGTGAACGACGGCTGGTGTTGGCCCAGGCAGCGGTCGACACGAAAGACAACGAGATCACCACCCTGCCCAGCCTGCTGGATCGCTTGGACCTGACCGGGCAGATCGTGACGATCGATGCGATGGGCTGCCAGCGGGAGATTGCGGGCCAGATCGTGGGCGGCGGTGGCGACTATGTGCTGGCGCTCAAGGCCAACCAGCCCGACCTCCATGAGGACGTCATCGATTGCTTTGCCATGGCGGAGCAGGCCGACGCGTCCGCGCGCACGGTCGAGAAAGATCATGGCCGGGTGGAGGTCCGGGTGTGCGAGACGATCCATGATCCAGCGGTGATCGCCTGGCTTGATGCCGAGCAGCGCTGGCCGGGACTGCGGACGATTGCCCGGGTGGCGGCGATCCGCCAGGTCGGGGGGCAGGACCCGACGACCTCGGTCCGCTACTATCTGAGCAGCCTGCCCGGTGACGCCCGGCCGATTGCCGAGGCGGTCCGCAGTCACTGGGGGATCGAGAACAGTCTCCACTGGGTATTGGACATGGCGTTCCGCGAGGACGAGAGCCGGACCCGCACCGGAGACAGTGCCCAGAACCTGGCGGTGCTCCGCAAACTCGCCCTGACCCTGATTCAGCAGGACCGGGCCCGGACGGTGGGCGTCAAGGCGTCTCGCCTGCGCGCGGGCTGGGATACCGGTTACCTCCTCGCGCTCCTCGGCGCATCCTGAGAATGCAATCGCCCTGTTGGCGGATAAGGGATAGAGGACAGAGGATAGGGGATAGGGGATAGGGGAACTCCTGCCCTCTACCCGTGACCTCTCCTGCCTGCCCCCTGTCCTCTGTCCTCTATCCTCTTATCCTCTCGACCGGATGGAGATGGTGCCGGACTGGACGCGGACGTCGTAGGCGGCGCCGGCGCCGGTGGCGGGGCCGTGGATGACGGAGGCGTCGCGCAGGTCGAAGACGCTGCCGTGCCACGGGCAGGTGACGGAGCAGTCGCCGATCTCGCCCTCGTCGAGCGGGCCGCCGACGTGGGTGCAGGT
>JALZLU010000138.1 GCA_030858685.1 Chloroflexota bacterium
CGTTGGCCTCCTCCGCCGTCATGCGCACGCCACCGACGTGCACCAGGCCCTTGGGATTGCCCATCACGAAGGGCCGCATGGGCAGCCCGAAGTGGTGGCAGTAGCGCAGGGTCAGGTCATGAACGCGAGGGATGCGCATGCCGCCGGCCTCGGCATAGAGCCCCGGCGCGAACGAGCGGAGCGTGTGGATGCGCCCGCCGACCCGATTCTGGGCCTCCAGGATGACCACCTCGTGACCTTGCCGCTTCAGCTCGAAGCCGGCCACCAGACCTGCCAGCCCGGCACCCACGATGATCACCCGCCGCCTGCGGAGGGCGGCACCCTCCAGTCCCTCGGTGGGCACGGCCAGGGTCTCGGCGGGGACGGGAGGCGCGTCGTCGGGCGACGGCTGTGGCGAGGCGTCAGGCAGATCCTGGGGCAGTCCTTGCGGCTGTCCAGACTCGGCGCCCTCGGACGACGCCGCATCGGCGGTCGGCCGGGCAGGGTCGCGGAGGGCACGATCCGGGCTCACTGTGGCTCCTCCTGCTGGCTTGCGACTGTTGACCTTCGCTCGGCGGCATCGTCGGCGACGGCAGCATGCGCGAAGAGCGCTCGTCTGGGCAGGCCCGTCTCGGACGCGACCTGCCGTGCTGCCGCGGAGCGCGTCGCGCCCTCGCGCGAGAGCGCATCGACCCGCTGGCGTGCGGCGGCCAGGCGCTCTGCTGCGGTGGCCGAGCGCTCCCCAGCCACGCCGGGGGCGTTGGTCCGGTGCACCGATGCCGCGTCCGCGGATGCCGCATCCGCACCGGCCACGACCAGGGTGACCTCGCCGCGCGGTGCCTTCTCCGCCGTGCGCGCAGCCAGCTCGCCCAGCGTGCCGCGCAGGGTCTCCTCATGCAGCTTGGTCAGTTCACGTGAGACGGTAGCCCGTCGATCGGAGCCGCAGGCTGCGGCCAGGTCGCGCAGCGTGACGGCGGTGCGGTTGGCTGCCTCGAAGAGGACCGTGGCACGCTCGTCCCCGGCGATGCGCACCAACCGCTCTCTGCGCTCGGCGCCCCGCCGCGGCAGGAATCCCTCGAAGCCCCAGCGGGCCACCGGCAGGCCACTTGCCGCCAGCGCCGCCAGCACGGCCGAGGCGCCCGGGATGGGGATGACCTGTCCACCACGGCCCGCCCACGCCGCCACCAGCCCCTCCCCCGGGTCGCTGACGAGCGGCGTCCCGGCGTCCGTCACGATGGCCAGGTCCATGCCTGAGGCGAGGTGCGTCAGCAACGCATCCAGGCGGGCGGGCGGGCTATGGGCGTGATAGGAGATGAGCTTCGTCTCGATGTCGTGGCGTCTCCACAGCCGTCGCGTCAGGCGCGTGTCCTCCGCCGCCACCAGTGGCACGGCTCTCAGCACCTCGATGGCCCGCAGCGTCACGTCAGCCATGTTGCCGATCGGTGTCGCCACGACGTACAGCGTGGCCCTCCCATCGTCGCTCGCGCTCACTGGCGGGCGGAGCCGGGCCGCCGGCGCGGATAGAGGTAGTCCACGCCCGCCGTCCGCGGTCCCAGCTTGGCCACCGGCGGCTTCTGCCGCTTGAACTCGGACGATGCCACCATCCGCCTGACACGTTCGACCACCTCAGGCTGAAAACCCAGGGCCGCCAGGTCCGCGGGCTCCCGGCGGCGGTCGACCATCCAGTAGAGCAACCGGTCCAATCGCGCGTAGCTCATGCCCAGCTCCTGCTCATCGGTCTGGCCGGGCCACAGATCGGCCGTGGGGAGCTTCTCGAGGACCGCCTCGGGCACGCCGACCACGCGCGAGAGCTGTCGGACCTGGGACTTGTAGAGGTCGCCGATGGGCGCGAAGGCGCAGGCATCGTCACCGTGCAGCGTGGTGTAGCCGATGAGTGCCTCGGTCTTGTTGCTGGTACCCACCACCAGCCCATCCCACGTGACGGATCGGTCATAGAGCACTGTCATGCGCAGGCGGGCCATGAGATTGCCGCGGCGCAGCGGCGAGGCATCCTTCCGCTCCGGTACGCCGAAGTAGGCGTCCACCATGTCGCTGATGTCGACCAGCTCGGAGGCACAGCCCAGGCGCGCCACGATCTCTTCCGCGTCGGTCCTCGAGGCCTCGGACGAGGTTCGATAGGGCATCAGCACGCAGAGCAGCCGCTCCGCCCCGATGGCCTCCGCCGCGAGGTACGCCACGAGGGCTGAATCGATGCCACCGGAGAGACCCAGGACCAGCCGCTTGAAGCCGGTCTGACGCAGCTGTTCGCGGATGAAGCCGCCCACGATGCGCCGCGCGACGGCCGTGTCGATGGCCAGCTCCTCGGGGAGCTGCACGATCGCCGCGGGGTCGGTCATCGAGAGGTTTCGACGGCCGCCTGGCCGGGGACTTCCGCGGACGGCTCGTCGCCCGCCATCGATGGCTCATCGCCGGGGGGCGAGTCGACGCCGGCGCGCTCGCGCACGATGCGCTCGAGCTGGCGCAGCACCACCTCCGGCCGCTCATCGCGCAGCAGGGGCACGGCGATGCGCTCACGACGCACTTCCGAGAGGTCCACGTCGACCAGGAACAGCCCCTCCTCCAGGAGCGGCGCGGCGAAGACCGTCGCTCCGCTGGGCGAAATGACCTCAGACCCTCCCCAGAACGTGATCGACTCTTCGACGCCCACGCGGTTCACGAAGACCACGAAGGAGGTCGTCAGTTGAGCGAATGTGCGCGAGAGGCTGCGCCAGGACGAGGCCGTACCCAATCCGACCTCGTGGACGGCAGCCACGTCGCGACCGGGTGACGAGGAGATGTTGATGAGGATCTGCGCCCCATCCAGCGCCAGCAACTCCGGCGTGGCGAGGTGCCAGAAGTCCTCGCAGACGCTGATGCCGAGCCGCGCGCCGATGGCGCTGTCGGTGGCTTGCATGACGGAGCCCGCGGCGAAGAAGCGTCGCTCGTCGAAGAGACCGTAGTTGGCCAGGAACACCTTGCGGTGGACGTGCCGGACAGCGCCGCCCTCCAGCAGCGCGGCGGAGATGAAGAGCCGGTGATCGTCAGACTCTTCCACGAAGCCCAGGACGACGGACGCCTCGGGTGCCTCGGCCGCGAGTCCCATCAGGCGCGAGTCGTCACGGCGCATGGCGACCTCGGCATTCAGATCCTGCAGGAGATACCCGGTCAGGCTCAGTTCGGGGAAGACCACCAGCTCCGCGCCAGCGGCCCGCGCATGGCGGATGCGGTCGCGGTGGAGCTCCAGGTTCTGGTCGATGAGGCCCAGTCTTGGAGCCATCTGCACGAGCGCCATCCGCAGGATCGACATCACGCCGAGTCTAGCGTCTGACAAATCGGCAGCTCCGCCTTCCGGCGGCCCGACGGCATCGTGGCGAATCTCGCGTGGCCCGTGGATGAGTGGCTCCATCGACCGTGCGTGAGTGGCAGTGGAAACCAGCCTGCGCGGGTGCTAGTCTGCGCAGACCCCGTGAGAGGGGTCGACTCGCATGCGCGGTTCGTCCCGGACGGCGGCCGGCAGGCAGGGACCGATGGAACGTTGACGAGCGCGAAGGAGAGGCGGCGTCCGCGACGCGGCTCCCAAGGGCCGGGGAGCGTCGGCCACGATGGCAGACGACCAACACAGAGGAGGAACCCAGAAGCATGAAACGACGACCGGCATGGTTGTCCTCGTTGAGCCTGAGCATGGTGGCGATCCTGGTGATCGCAGCCTGCCAGGGCGGCGGGACCCCGACCCAGGCACCG
>JALZLU010000154.1 GCA_030858685.1 Chloroflexota bacterium
CGCGTTGATGGCCTGGTTGGGGCTCGGGCTCTCAGTGAGCGAGTTGAAGCTCATGCACTCCTCGGGATGGGCGGATCGAGCCGCCAGCGGGGCGCGCGTTGACGCACGCCGACAGGTGATGGGCGAACGGCGAGTGTATCACGCGCCCGGACCGCTGGTCCGTCGACTCTGTCCCTGGTCCGGGGTCACCATGGCGGTTCCTCAACCGCGTAGACCGATCGGCGCAACCGACCGCCGCGGCGCCTACTTAGGGTCTAGCTGAAGGGCTGCCGAGTTGATGCAGTAGCGCTGCCGCGTCGGACCGGGGCCATCGTCGAAGACGTGGCCGAGATGGCCGCCGCACTTGCGGCACAGCACTTCCGTGCGGATCATCCCGTAGCTCTCGTCGGTGCGCAGCTCGACCGCCTCGGCCACGGCCGGCTCCGTGAAGCTGGGCCAGCCGGAGGAGGAGTCGAACTTGGTATCGGAGGCAAAGAGCTCGGACTGGCAACCGGCACAGCGGTAGGTGCCGTCGGTCTTGGTATCGACGTACTCGCCCGTGAAGGCGCGCTCCGTGCCGTGGCGGCGGAGTACTTCGTACTGCTCGGTGGTGAGTCGGGAACGCCACTCGGCGTCGGTGTACTGGAGTTCAGGTGGCATGCCGATATGGTGGCACGCTCAGGCGACGAACGCCCGCGGCGCGCGATCCGCGCCTTGTCCCTCCCCGGGGAGCCGGCCGCCGAGGTGTCGGGGGCCGCGAGCTTGCGATGTCGCGCTCCTAGGGCTCGTCGGTGACGAGCCGGAACCGTTCGTGGAAGCCGCCGCGGGCGGCGAGCTTGGCCCGCCGCGCCTCATCCAGGGCGGCGGCATCAGCGCCGTGCATCTCGGCCAGCGCCAGGACCACTTCCATGAGATCGGCCAGCTCCGCCACGGCCTCCTCATCGTCGGCGGCGGCGTAGTACTCCACGCTTTCCTCGACCAGCTTCGCTCGCAGCGCTTCCAGGAATGCCGGGTCGTCGTAGCGCGACGCGCGCGCTGCCACACCCCTGGCCGCCAGTTGCTCCGGAACCAGGTCGCGCACCAGCTTGTCCATCATCGGCCCGCTCTACCCAAGCCGCTCACATCACGCCGCTCACGACACGCGGTGCGGCTTGTCCGCGATGAGTGCCAGGAAGTCGTCGCGCGGCAGCGTATTCGCCACGTGCCGCTTCTCCAGCCAGCCGCGGCGGGCGAGGCCGATGCCCCAGATGACGTTGTCCCACTCGCTCATGTAGTGCGCATCGGAATCCACGGTAAAGCTGCAGCCCGCCTCCAGCGCAGCCCGGATGCGCCGGTCGTCCAGGTCCAGCCGCTCATCCGAGCCGTTGATCTCCAGCAGCGTGCCGGTCTCCGCGGCCGTGCGGTAGAAGACGTCCCAGTCGAGATCGAGGTCATCGCGGATGCCGATCTTGCGGCCGGAGGGGTGCGCGATGATGTCCACGTGCGGCGAGCGCAGCGCTGTGAAGTAGCGCTCCATGAGCTGCTTTCTGGGCTGCCGACGGCCCACGTGCAGCGACGCCACCACCACGTCGAAGCGCGCCAGCAGCGCATCCTCGTAGTCCAGCCGACCGTCCGTGCGTATCTCCATCTCGCAACCGTGCAGCAGCCGGAAGCCACTGGGATGCGCGCCGTCCGGCACGGATCCCACCGCCTCCTCCCGTGCGAACCGCTCGTTCAGCTCCCCGATGATCTGCCGCTGCTGCTCCACCCGCCGGGCATCCAGGCCATTGGCGATGGTCAGGCTGTGCGAGTGGTCGGTAAGCACCTGGTAGGCGTAGCCGCGCCGGCGCGCCGCCTCCGCCCAGACGTCGATGGGCTTGGAACCGTCCGACCAGTCGGAATGGGTGTGGCAGTCGCCCTGGAGGTCGGAGACATCGACCAACTCGGGCAGCCGACCCTCCCGCGCGGCCTCGATCTCCCCGCGGTCCTCCCGCAGCTCCGGCGGGATGAAGGGCAGGCCCAGGAGATCGTAGACCTCCGCTTCCGTGGCGAAGGTGCGCCGCTCCGCCCCCTCCCCTGCCAGCGTCTCGCCCGTCTCGTCGAGGCGCGTGAAGCCGTGCTCCGAGAGGCTCCAGCCTTGGTCGCGGGCAAGCTCGCGCAGCCGCACGTTGTGTTCCGCCGATCCGGTGAAGTGGACCAGGTACGTGCCCGTGGCGCCGACCGGCATGGTCATCACGTCGAGCTGAGGCCCGCGCAGCAACTGCACCGTCGTACGCAACTGTCCCAAGCGCCCGCCGTGCCCTCCGATCTTCTCCACGGCCGCCGAGGAATGCAGTGCCTCGATCAGGTCTCGACCACGGTCCGTCTCGACCAGCAGGTCCAGGTCACCGACCGTCTCGCGCCGGCGTCGATACGACCCTGCGGGCACCACCGAACGGACGCCCGGTACGTCGCCCAGCAAGATGGCCAGCCGCTCCAGGATCTCCGATGCCTGACCCAGGCGCATGCGCCGCGGCGGCCGCTTGCGCAACTGCTCCAGGCCGTCGAGGATCTTCTTCTCCGTCCGCTCGCTGATGCCCCGCACGGAGCGCAGATGCCCGGCGCGAGCTGCCGCTTCCAGCTCATCCAGCGAGGTGATACCCAGCGCGCGCCACACGTCCCCCGCCGTCCGCGGACCCAGACCCGGTACGGCCAGCAGTGTCACGAGCGATGGAGGCACGTCGCGGCGCAGTCGCTCGTAGAAGCGCAGCCGGCCCGTGTCGGCTAGCTCCGCAAGCTTGTCCGCGATGGCCTTGCCCACGCCGCTCAGCGCCGGAGGTGCCCCGCGGCGGTAGGCTGCCGCCACGTCGGCCGGGCTATGCGCGATGGAGTCGGCCGCGCGGCGGTAGGCGGCGGTCTTGAAGGGCAGCTCGCCCTGGAGTTCCAGCATGTCGCCGATCTCGTAGAAGATCCGCGCCAGCTCGTCGTTGGCCAGCAGCGGCACGTCGTCGCCGCGCGAGGCGCGAGGCCGGGTCTCGTAGGGCGGCTCGTCCGGGTCGACCGTGATGACCTCCGCGGGCGCGGGCGCCGGCGAGTCGGCTTCGCTCAGGTCGGACGGATCTGCTTCGCCCAGGTCGGACGGATCGGCCACGCTCAGAGGGCTCACGCCTCCGGCTCCCGCGCCGCGTCTGGCTCTCGCGCCGCGTCTGGCTCTCGCATCGGCTCTCGAGCCGCTTCCGGCTCTGGCTCTGGCGCTGGAGCTGGTTCTGACTGCCGCCGGCTGCGTGTCTTCCGGCTGGCACGCTCCGAGCTCGCTCCTTCCGGCTTGAACTGGACGATCTCGCCGTCCTTCACGGTCGAGCCGGTGGGCACTGCGCCGCCGGCCGCCACTTCCACGCGATTTCGGCCGCGGCGCTTGGCCAAGTAGAGGGCCCGATCCGCGCGCTCGATGAGCGATGGCACGTCGATGTCCTCCTCGACGGCGACGGCTACACCCACCGACACGGTAACCGGACGGTCGATGCCGACGCGCTCGGGAGGGATCGCCTGCACGGCTGCCCGCACCCGCTCGGCGACCTCGACGGCCTGCGCCGCACTGGCACGTCGCAGGATCACGCTGAACTCCTCGCCGCCGTATCGCGCGGGGGTGTCCTCGGCCCGAACGGTCGTGTAGATGGCACCGGCCACGGCACGCAGCACCGCGTCGCCCGTCGCGTGACCGTAGCGGTCGTTGAGGTTCTTGAACCGGTCGATATCGATCATCAGGATGCCCAGAGTGTCGCCTGAGCGCCGTCTTGGCCGGACGATGGAGATCAGCTCGTCGAAGTAGCGCCGATTGGGCAATCCAGTCAGGGCGTCGATGTTGGCGCGCGCCTCAGCCTCCTCCAGCGCGTAGACGCGTGCCAGCGCAGCCGACACTTCACCGGAAGCCCAGGTGAGCAGCCGCCCATCGAGGTCGCTCCACGAATCGCGCGTGCGCTTGGAGAGGACCAGGGCACCCACGAATCGCCCATCGGCGATGAGCGGGGCGGCCAGCGTGTAGGGCAGGCCGTAGCCGGAGCGGACGCGACGTGCCACCTCGTCGGCCGCCTCCTGGAAGTGCAACGTCGCCGGTGCACCGGTGTGCGAGCCCTCAGCGAGACCGGAGCTGGTCGGCGGCAGGTTGCGACCGGCGGGGTCACCCAGGATGTCAGGGCGGAGGAACGTCCGCGAGGTGGGCACGGACGCGCTCGCGGCGACCAGCGTCACCTCGAGCGTGCCATCCGCCTCCGCCTGACGCGCCACGACCACGTGATCGGCACCGGAGC
>JALZLU010000155.1 GCA_030858685.1 Chloroflexota bacterium
CAGCCGCTGGCCGAGGCCGGCGCGACATGGTGGATCGAGGGCCTTTGGGACGCGATGCAGGATCCGGGCCGCGTCCGCCGGCGCATCGTGGCCGGCCCGCCTACGGGTTAGGCCACGCCACTTCGTAGAGGTCGCCGTCTATGACGCGTCGCACGAAGTAGAGCGTGGTGCCGTCCGGAGAGAAGCTCGCGTGGTACTCGTCGGCGGGTGTGTTGATGGGCAGTGGTTCCGGGTCCGACCACTCGCCGTCGGCCAGCGTCGCGAAGAAGAGATCGCCCAGCCCGGCTCCGCCGGAGCGGCCGATCGAGGTGAATACCAGCAGATCTCCGTCGGCGCTGATGGCCGGGTTGAACTCCCAGATCCCCTGGTTGACCCCCTCGACCACTTCAGGCGCCGCAAAGCCAGCGCCGTCGGGTCGAGCGGTGTAGAGGTCCCAGCCGCCGGCGCCACCCGGGCGGTCGCTCGCGAACCAGAGGACGCCGTCGGCGGTGATGGATCCCCCCAGCTCGTCCGACTCCGTGTTGACCGCGGGCAGGTGGACCGGCTCGCCCCAGCCGTCGCCCTCGCGGTCGACCCTCCACAGGTCGGCGTCGCTACGCGTCTCACCCTCCACCGGGCGGATCGACGAGAAGTACACGCTCTGACCATCGGGAGAGACCCACGGGTCGATGTCCGGATACGTGCCCGAGAAGCTCGCGACGGTGGCCGCGGCCCACTCCCCGTCCACCAGGCGGCTCTCCATGACGGTCGCCTCCTGGGACAGTGGGAAGAAGCTGGCGCCGCGAGCGAAATACGCCGTCTGGCCATCGGGCGTGAAAGAGATCCGGTACTCCTCATCGTCGGTGGAGATCGTGCCGCGAGCCACGATCGACGGCGCGAGCGGCGCGATGGAGCCGTCCGGCTCGGGCGAGGGTTCGGGCGAGGCTGAGAGGTCAGGCGCGGCCGTGGGTTCCGATGGACCGGACGCCAGCGGTGATGGCGAACCAACAGGTGACGGTGAGCCGACGACAGACGATGGTGGGTCCGGAGGACCGGAAGGCGCAGCCGCCGATGAGCAACCGGCGATCGCGATCAGGGCGATCCCTGCCACAAGGTGCACGCGCATCGAACTCCCCCATCTCCCGTTGCGGGCAGCAAGATCGCCGGACTTCACGCCCCGGCTCGATCCAGCGCATCGAACTCCGCGGGCCGCGCCGCTGCATAGAGCCACTTCCCCGCCATCCGATGCGGCCAGTCGAGGTGGTGGACCCCTGCATCACCTTGGACCCTGAGCTGATCACCGCCATCTACGGAGGGGGGCGGTGCGTGCCGCCAAGTGACCAGATCGATCAGGCATCGACGAAGCGTGGACCCCCGAGCCGCCGCTAGCATGACCGCCGCGGCGGCTCCAACATGAGAGTCGCGCCCATCAAGACTCGCCGAGGAGGGAACCCGCCATGACGAAGAAGCAGACATCCGCCAAGAGCACCACCGCGACGGACAAAGCGTCGGAGGGATGGACGGCCGCCGAGCGAGCTGCGATGAAGGAACGTGCCAAGGAGCTGAAAGCGGAAGCGCGCGCGAACAAGAGCAAGGCGGAAGGGGAAAAGGACGTGCTTGAGAAGATCGCCGAGATGCCGGAAGCGGATCGGGTCATCGCCGAGCGGCTCCACGCGATCATCAAAGCCAACGCGCCAGCCCTCTCGCCGAAGACCTGGTACGGGATGCCCGCGTATGCCATGGACGGCAAGGTCGTCTGCTTCTTCACAAGCGCGGACAAGTTCAAGGCGCGGTACGCGACATTCGGCTTCAACGAGGACGCCAAGCTCGACGACGGCACCATGTGGCCGACATCCTTCGCCTTGACGAAGTTGACCGCCGCCGACGAAGCAAGGATCGTCGCGCTCGTGAAGAAGGCGGTGAGCTGAGGCGCCCGTGCCGCCGAGGCGGCGGCCCAGTCGACTCGTTCGCTACCGCCGGGATGGAAGGAGGAAGGATCGGCCAGGGCGACCGCGACTAGAGGTCCGCGTAGAGGTCGACGCCGTTGCCGTCCGGGTCAAGCAGGGTCGCGTAGCGATGTCCCCATTCCGCGTCCCACGGCTCGCGCCCGCCCTGGTGGCCCTGGCGAACCAGCTCGGCGTACGTGGCGTCTACCTCCGCCGGGCTGTCGCATCGGAACGCCAGCGAGATGCGCGGACTCCCCGACGCTGCCGTCCACTCCGGGTCCACGCTGCGCGCCATCTCCACCGAGTCGAACCCGACGCGCAGGCCGCTCTGGAGAGTGGCCTCGGCGTGGACCTCGGCCTCCGCGCCGTCCGGGAACTCCAGCCCCAGCAGTCGATAGAAGGCGAGGGCCTTGCCCATGTCCGCTGTGACTATGCCGATGAAGTCGAGCTTGGTCACTCCTGCCCTCCGATCCGCTTCAGTAGATGGTCGGCCACGATGAGCCGGTGAATCTGGTTGGTGCCCTCGTAGATCTGGGCGCCCTTCGCGTCGCGCATCATCCGCTCCACCGGGAAGTCGCGCGAGTAGCCGCTGCCGCCGAAGAGCTGCACGGCGTCTGTGGTCACGCTCATGGCCGCATCCGAGGCGGTCCACTTGGCCAACGACGAGGCCTCTGCGATGGGCTCACCACGGTCCTTCATCTCGGCCGCGCTTCGGGTCAGAGCCCGCGCCGCGGCGACCTTCTGGGCCATCTCGGCGAGCATGAAGCGCAGGCCCTGCTGATCTGACAGCGGACCGCCGAACGCCCGCCGCTCCATCAGGTGACGTGCCGCCGCGTCAAGTGCCGACTGCGCCAGCCCCACGCACGCCGCGGCGATGGAGATGCGCCCCTCCCCCAGCGCCGACAGGGCGATCTTGTAGCCCTGGCCTTCCTCGCCGAGACGGTTCGACGCCGGCAACTCGGCGTCATCGAAGATGAGTTCCGAGGCGGTGTCCGAGCGGATGCCCAACTTGCGCTCCTTGGTCCCGAAGGTGAAGCCGGGAGTGCCAGCTTCGACCAGGAAGGCAGTTATGCCGCGCGCACCTGCGGCCGGATCGACCGTGGCGAAGACCAGATAGCGCTCGCCCTCGATGGCGTTGGTGATCCAGATCTTGGTCCCGGTCAGCCGGTACGCCGTGGGTGCGTCGGCCGGACCGACGCGCTCGGCTCGCAGTCTGAGCGCGGAAGCATCGGATCCGGCCTGCGGCTCGGTCAGCGCGAAGGCACCCAGCTTCTGGCCGCTCAGCATCTCCGGCAGCCACCAGGCCAGCTGCTGGGGCGTGCCCCAGGTGACCACGGAGTACTGCGCCAGGATGTGGACGCTCAGCGATACGGCCATGGCCATGTCCGCGTAGGCCACTTCCTCCATGACCAGCGTCCAGGCTCGATAGCTGAAACCTGCACCCCCGACCGATTCCGGGAACGGCACGGCGGTCAGGCCCAGCTCCCCCATGCGCGTGAAGATGGTGCGGTCGTAGCGCTCCTCTTCGTCCCGTTCGGCGGCGCCTGGGGCGATCTCGCGGGCGGCGAACTCGCGGGTAGTGTCGCGCAGCAAGCGCTCCTCGTCGGTCAGACCGGTGGGGGCGGCGGTTCCGGGTGCGAGATCCGTGGCCACTGCGTCCGCCCTCAGGTGCGCGGGTAGGTGTAGAAGCCGCGCTTGGTCTTCTGGCCGAGATGCCCCTCGCTCACCAGGCGACGCAGCACCTCGGGCGGCGCGAACTGGGGCGACTCGAAGCCCTCGTGAAGGACCTTCATGATGCCCAGGCAGACATCGAGACCGATGAAGTCGGCCAGCTCCAGCGGACCCATGGGGTGGTTGAGGCCGACCTTTGCGCCCGTGTCGATGTCCTCGGCCGTGCCCAGGTCCTCCTCGTACGCGCGCATCGCCTCCCCCAGGAATGGCATCAGGATCCGATTGACGATGAAGCCCGGCCGGTCCTGGCTGACGATGAGCTGCTTACCAAGCTCCCCGGCGATGGCGCGTACTTCGGCCTCGGTCTCGTCCGAGGTCTCAGCGCCGCGGATGAGCTCGATGAGCGGCATCACCGGCACCGGACTGAAGAAGTGCATGCCCACGACCTTGGCGCGCCGCTCGGGCTCCGTCGCCTGCGCGATCGAGGCGATGGAGATGGAGCTGGTGTTGGAGGCCAGGATGGCGTCGTCGGGGGCGCACGTGTCGAGCTTGGTGAAGAGGTCCCGTTTGACCGCCAGGTCCTCGAAGACCGCTTCTACCGCCAGGTCGATGTCCAGTGCGCCCTCTTCCACCGATGGGGCGATGGCGATACGACCCATCGTGGCAGCGCGCTCCTCCGCGGCGAGCTTGCCCTTGGCCACGGCCCGCTCCAGATTGCCCGCGATGCGCTCGACACCGGCTTGGGCCCGGGCCGCCTCGGGCTCGTAGACGCGCACCGTGTGGCCAGCCGCGGCCATCGCCTGCGCGATGCCGTGCCCCATCAACCCCACGCCACAGACCAGCACCGTCCGACTCATGCGCCTAGCCTACCGCCGTAGCGACCAACCGCGGTACGGTGCTGCTGCCTAGCCCCCGGAGACGGCCGGGATGACGTGGACGACCTCGCCGTCCTGGACAGCAGTCGACAGGGCAGCCTGCTGGCCGGCCACGAAGATGTTGAGGTGCCGACGGAGGGCCACCCCATCGCACAACCGGTCGCGTAGCCCGGGCACTCGCTGTTCGAGGTCATCGATGATCTCCGTGACGGTGCCTCCCGTCGCAGCGCACCGAAGCGGCGTGCCGGGAAACAGCGCCGTCAGCGAGCGCGGCAGCACCACGGTGACGGTCGGCCTACCCGTCTCCGCTGTCATCGATCGAGCACCATGGCCTCGACCGACCAGATCGAGGGCAGCTGGTCGGCGATGAGCCGCCACGACTCACCCTCGTCGGTGCTGCCATAGAGCTGCCCGGTGCTGGTCCCGAAGTACACACCCACAGGATCGAGTCGATCGATCGCCATCGCCTCGCGGAGCACGCCGACATAGGCATCGCGCTGCGGCAGTCCGTCGCCCGCGCGGATCCAACTATCGCCGCCGTCGTGGGTCCGCCAGACGGCGGCGCTGCCGTCTGGCACGTAGCGGCCCTTGTCGTCGCCGTTGAGCGGGACGGTCCAGACGGTCTGCGGGTCGCGTGGATGAGCGGCCATCGGAAAACCGAACTGGCTGGGCAGGCCCGCCGTGATCTCCTGCCACTGACCGCCGCCGTCGGTCGATCGGTAGA
>JALZLU010000156.1 GCA_030858685.1 Chloroflexota bacterium
AGGTTCTCCTGGACGGTCAGCTCCGTGTCCAGCGTGTCCTGCTGCGGGATCACGCCAAGGCGGCCACGGATGGCCGGGCCGTCCGTCTTGGGATCCAGGCCCAGGACCTCGAGCGTGCCCTCGGTGCGCGGCGAGACGCAGCCGATCATGCGCATGGTGGACGTCTTGCCCGCGCCGTTCGGACCCAGGAAGCCGAAGGCCTCGCCGGGCGCCACGTCGAAGTCGACGCCGTCCACGGCCGTGAAGTCGCCGAAGCGCTTGGTCAGGCCGCGGGCGCGGATGAGCGGACCAGTCGCGGGACTGGCTGATTGATGGGACACGTCGCGCATGGTAACTCAGCAGCTGCCGTCCGGTAGAGAGCAGTCTGACGAGTGGAAGTCGGGCGTATTACGGCTGCTGTTCCCCCGATCGGGCGCGGCGCAGCTGCTTGAGGTAGGCAGCCGCACCAGGCCACTGCGGCCAAGTCGCAGGCGAACTGGTCTCTGCCTGGCGACCCTCTCTCGGACGTTACGTGCTACCATTCGGGAGCAGAAACAACCAGACCTCGGAGACTCGACATGACCTGGCTCGCCAAACCGATCACGGAGCTACTGGACGTGGCTTTGGTCGCGGAACTGACTGCAGTGCGGCCCGGCGGCCGGCCCGTGACCTATCCGCTTATCCCGCTGTGGGACGGCGAACGGATCTTGATGACGTCCAGCATCCTCTTCTCGCGGAAGCTGGAGCACCTCAAGGCCGACCCCCGCGTCTCGGTCTCCCTCAGTGATCCCGTCGCATTGGACGGTCGACAGGCGCGAGCGACCATCCAGGGGATCGCCCAGGTCATCGATGGGAACCCGCACACCGACTGGGAACGCGTCCTCCCGCTGTGGGAGGCGAAGGAGCCGGTCATCCGCCAGTTCCTGAAGGCGCGCGTCGCCTTCCCGCTCTTCTTCGAACGGGCCGTCATCGAGGTGACGCCCCAGCGCGCCTACCTCTGGCCCGACGGCGATACCGGCAGCGCGCCGCTCATCTCGTCTGCACCTCACCCGCCGATCGATCCCACCGTGCCGAGCGCGGCCCGCCCTGAGGTGGCCTGACCATGGACCTACGCGCGGGCGTCGCCCGCTTCGACGCAACGACCGGTCTCACCCGACTGACCGACTTTCCCTTCGCCCTCTTGACCTGGGTCGGCCTGGACGGCTTTCCCATGAGCGCGGCCGTGACCATCGATGCCATCGACGCGTCCGGCGGCACTGCGTCCTTCTCCGCGCCCGCAGGCCTCGACATCCCCGCCGACGCCGAAGTCAGCCTGACCGGCAGCCACATCCGTCCGCAGCCCGGCGTGGGCTACGACGAGCGACGGCACGTGACGGTCTGGGGGCACGCCACGGACGCGGGCAAGGGACGCAAGGTGTTCCACGGTGAGACGGCCTGGGGCTGGGACGAAGCGGATATCCCCTTCCCTGAGTATCTGGAACGGACCGTCGGCCAGTCGCAGCGCTACCTCGCTGACGTCTCTCGGGAGACCGGCCGTACGGTGCGCCCGCAGCTCTCGCGCGGATGGCTCTTCCTGCGTGCGACGCGCCTCCCCTTCTTGAGCGCCACGCTCATCCCGGTGGCGATTGGCCTGGCCATCGCGGCCGCCAACGGCTTCTTCGATCCTCTCACGGCCCTGCTTACGGTCATCGGCGCCGCGGCCGTGCATCTCGGTCTCAACGTGGCCAACGACGTCTTCGATACGCGCCTCGGGGCGGACGATGCGAACGTCAATCCGACCCAGTACAGCGGTGGCTCTCGTGTCATCCAGTACGGGCTCGTTTCGCTGGGCGGGATGCAGCGCCTGGGCATCGTCTTCTACGCCGTGGCCATGGTCATCGGCCTCATCCTTCTGGCTCTTCGTCCCTCCCCTGCCCTGCTCGCCATCGGCATCCTGGGTATCGTCCTGAGCGTCGGCTACACCGCCCCGCCGCTGAAGCTCGTGTATCGCGGGTTGGGCGAGATCACCACGGCCATCGGCTTCGGTCCGCTCATGCTCCTTGGCGCGTACGTGGTCCAGTCCGGTGGGGCGATAGAGGCTGCAGCGGTGGTGGCATCCCTGCCCGTGGCCATCCTGGTGGCGCTGATCCTCTACGTGAACGAGGTTCCCGATCGGCCCGGCGATGCGCGGGCAGGCAAGCGGACCCTGGTGGTGCGACTGCCGCAACGGACCGTGATCACTCTCTACGATGTGGCCGCGGCGGCCGCCTTCGCGATCATCGTGGCCGGCGTGGTGCTCCGACTGCTGCCCCTTCCGGCACTCCTGGCGCTGCTGGCCATACCCCTCGCGCTGCGCGTGCACCGCGGCCTGGAGACGTACTACGACCAGCCTTACGGCCTGATGGCCGTGATGGCGACCAACATCAGGC
>JALZLU010000166.1 GCA_030858685.1 Chloroflexota bacterium
CCCTCACACCGCTCCTCCTGCGGGTCCCGGCCGAAGGGGCCATCGAGCTGGCGCTCGAGACTGCACTCGCCGTGGAGCAGCTCATCGCAGGGCTGTCGACCGAGCGGGTCGAGACCGCGCTGCGCCAAGGAAGGGAGCGGATGGTCGACCGCTCCATCCACCGCACCGAGCATCTTGACGAGATCGAGGCACTGCTCGTTTGATGGCGGCTCCGGGCCTACCCATGCCGCACCCCGTCCTCGGCTTCTACGGTCCCGACTCGATGATGTGGCGCATCAACCGAGAGGCTGTCCTGCTGGGCTCCGGTCCGGCGGCGCTGCTGCTCCAGATCGCACATCCCCACGTCGCGGAGGGTGTGGCGCAGCACAGCGACTTCGCGGCGGCTCCCTTCCGCCGTCTGGAGGCCACGGTCCACACCACGATGGGCCTGGTCTTCGGCGACGGGCCTCGCGCGGAACGCGCTGTGCGGCGGTTGAACGGCGTCCATGCCGCTGTGCGCGGGGAAGCTGCCGACCCGCTCGCGCGCGAGGTCGTCGGAACCAGCTACCGCGCGCTGGACCCTGACCTCTTGCTGTGGGTGCAGGCGACGCTGATCATGACCAGCGTGCGTGCCTACGAGCGCTGGGTCGCTCGACTCACGCCGGAGGAGCGCGAACGCTTCTGGGCTGAGGCGCGCTCGGTGGGCATGCGCATCGGTATCCCGCTCTCGCGCAGCCCGGTCGACTGGACGGCCTTCGAGCGGTACTGGGATCGGATGCTGGCGGTCGATGGACCGATCCAGGTGACGCCGACCGCACGTCACCTGGCGCCCATGATCGTGCGGCCGCCTATCCCGCTGGTGCCCGGAGCGCTGCTCGACCTGGCCGCCCTGCCCGGGCTGGCGCTCCTGCCCGAGCGCATCCGCGCCGGTTTCGGGCTGCCCTGGGGTAGTCGCCGTGAGGCGTTGGCTGGGGTAGCCGCGGTCGGCCTTCGCACCTGGGTAGGACTGATGCCGCAAAGCTGGCGGGCCATGCCCCAGGCGCGCGCGGCAGAACGCCGCGTACGACGTGAACGTCAGGGGGCAGCGCGCACTACAGGGCGCGCGCATCGGAAGGGCCAGCGGCTCGGCCGGTAGAATCACCGGACACATCCCGAGGAGCTCTCCGTGCCTGAACAGGATCTGTCGCGACGCGCCGTCGTCACCGGTGTCGGTGCCGTCACGCCCATCGGCAATGACCACCCCACCTTCTGGCGCAACCTGGCGGCGGGCGTGAGTGGGGCCGGGCCGATCACCTCCTTCGATGCCACCGGGTTCGACGTGCGCATCGCTGCCGAGGTCAAGGACTTCGACCCGACCACGGCCATGGATCGCAAGATGGCACGCCGCATGAGCCGCTTCATCCACTTCGCCATGGCCGCGGGCAAGGAAGCCGTGGTCGACAGCCGCCTCGATTTCAGCGACTGGACGCCGGAGCAGCGAGACCGCGTGTCGGTGGCCGTGAACACGAGCGGCGGTGGCCAGGAACAGGTGACCGAGGGGGCACGTATCCTCGAGACCCGCGGGCCGGGCCAGGTAAGTCCGTTCGCCATCCCGGCACTGTCGGGTTCGATGGCCGCCTGTCAGCTCTCGATGGAGTTCGGTTTGCTGGGGCCGGTCATCACGCAGGTTGCCGCCTGTGCCAGCTCCGTGATCTGCTTCCAGGACGGCCTGCGCATGATCCAGCGGGGCGAGGCCGATGTGGTGCTGGCCGGCGGAACCGAGGCGCCGCTGCTCGCCGTGGCCTTCGCGGCGCTGGGCAACATGGGCGCGCTCTCCCGGCGCAACGACGACCCGCAGCGCGCGTCACGGCCCTTCGACCGCGATCGTGATGGGTTCCTCTACGGGGAGGGCGCCGGGGTGGTGATCCTCGAGAGCGCCGAGCACGCTTTGAGGCGCGGCGCGACCATCCAGGCTGAGGTGCTGGGCGCAGCCATGACCGCCGATGCGTTCCACATCTCCGCACCTGACCCCGCCGGACGCGGCGCCTGCATGGCCATGACCAAGGCGATGCGCGACGCGGGCGTGGCACCGGACGAGCTCGACTACGTGGTGGCCCATGGCACGTCCACGCCACTCAACGATGTGACCGAGACGCGCGCCATCAAGGCGGCGCTGGGGGCGCACGCGCGGAAGGTCGCCATCAGCTCGCCCAAGTCGATGGTCGGGCATCTGCTGGGCGCGGCCGGGGTCATCAGCGCCCTGACCGCCATCGGCGCCATCCGCGAAGGCGTCATCCCGCCGACCATCAACCTGGACGACCCGGATCTGCCCGAGTGCGACCTAGACTACGTGCCCAAGGTCGCACGGGAGGCGCGCGTCGACACGGCGATGATCAACGGCTTCGGCTTCGGCGGACAGAACGCGGTGGCCGTCTTCCGTCGCTTCGAGGCTTAGCACTGCGGGCCCGAAGGGATCAGTCGGGTCGCCGGCGCGGGACGGCGCGACCTTCGAAGCGGTCGATCATCTCCAGCAGGTCCGGCGGCACGCGCATCACGCGATCGGCCTTCAGGTCGTACATCACCTGCACCGAGTCGCCGTCCGCGACCGGCCTGGCGGGAGCAAGACTCGATCCTGACGAGCTCAGCCGGTACTCCAGGCCGAACGAGGAGCGACTGACCCACGCCACGCGACACTCACAGACGAGCGGCTCCCCGAAGAAGGCCGGCGCACGCCAGGCCACATGGGCTTCGGCGATGAGGAAGGTGTGGCGTGCGGCCATCTCGCCCTGGCCGAAGGGCGTCCCAGCCATGGCGTGGTAGTAGCCTGCCCGCGCCGCCTCGAAGTAGGTGAGGTACACCGCGTTGTTGACGTGGCCCAGCGCGTCCGTGTCAGCGAACCGGACCTCGATGGGGTGCTGGTAGGGGAAAGAGCCGTCGGGCGGTCGGCTGCGCTGGGTCACGCGGCGATGATGACAGTGGAAGCGCCGCGGCGCGGATCGGCGCGGATCGGCGCGGATCGGCGCGGAGCGGCGCGGAGCGGCGGGCGCGGATCGGCGC
>JALZLU010000171.1 GCA_030858685.1 Chloroflexota bacterium
GCGCCGACATCTGGGCCTGGTTGTAGAAGATGCGTCCGAAGTGATCGCGGTCGGGAAAGACCTCGTCCTGGAGGGGCAGAAAGGCGCCGCCCGAGTCGACCAGGTAGATGCAGGGAAGTCGGTCGGCCAGGGCGATCTCCTGCGCGCGCAGATGCTTCTTGACGGTCATCGGGTAGTAGGTGCCGCCCTTGACCGTGGCGTCGTTGGCCACGATGACGCACTCCACGCCGGCGACGCGGCCGATGCCGGTCACGATGCCGGCACCTGGCGCCTCGTCGTCGTACAGTCCGTTGGCCGCCAGTGGGCTCAGCTCCAGGAACGGGGCCCCTGGATCGAGCAGCCGGTCGATGCGTTCGCGCACGGGCAGCTTGCCTCGCTCGCGGTGGCGCGCGATGGAGCGTGCGTCGCCGGCCGCGCCCCGTTCGGTAAGGGTCGCGGTCCGCGCGCGCAGGTCGGCCACCAGGTCGCGCATCGCGCGCCCATTCTCTCTTGCGTCCTCGCTGGCGGGATCGACGCGCGTCCGGAGCGTGCTCACGCCGTTAGGGTACGGCTCATCAGTCCCCAGCGATCGCGGCCAACGTGCGTATCCGGTCGAGCGTGTCCGGGCCCCCACGCGCACGAAGCAGCAGCCCGAAGGCATCCAGGCTGAGCCGTTCCGCTTCGGACGCAGCGGCAAGTACGTCGCCCCACTCGACCAGCGGGCTGAGGACCGCGCCTTTCCACACCGGTGGGCGCTAGCCGACGGCGCGTGCGCCGCCGCCCAGGACGCCGCGCGCGAGGAGCGTGCCGATGCCCTCTGGCCCCAGCGGCTTGCTGTAGAGATAGCCCTGTCCCAGCGTGCACGCGAGATCGGCCAGTCGCTTGGCCTGGGCTCGAGTCTCCACGCCCTTGCCCATGGTCTGGAGTCCGCGTGCCTGGGCGATCGCCAGCAGCGCCTCTGCGAAGACACCGTCCTCCCTGGTGCCGGTCGATGTGGCCACGAAGGCAGCGTGCAGCTTCACTGCCGAGATGGGCAGGCGCGTCAGGTCCAGCAGCGTGTCGCCGGCACCGAAGTCATCCAAGGCCATGCGCACACCGAGTCCTGCGACCGCCTCGGCAGGCTCCTGGAGATGACCACAGCCGGGTGCCAGCTCGAGCATCAGCCGATCGGGCATGGCCTCCGAGCGCTCCAGGGCGGCCTGGAGATGGTCGACGAAGCCGGGTGCACCTAGCTGTTGCGCAGCGACGTTGACGCTGACGGCAAGCGAGGGCAGGCGCGAGAAGCCCAGATGCCAGGTCCGAAGCTGACGGCACGCCGCGTCGATCACCCGCTCACCGATGGGCACGATGAGGCCCGTCTCTGCGGCGATGGGCAGGTAGTCCCCAACGGGGATGGTGCCCAGGAGCGGGTGGCGCCAGCGCAGGAGCGCTTCCACGGCCGCGATGGCGCCGCTCTGGAGATCGATGATGGGCTGGTACTCCAGTCCGAAGTGGTCGCCCTCGACTGCGCGCTCAAGCTCGGTCCGGAGATCGATGGGATCGCGCGGGAGCCGCGCCGGCCGTGCTGACATGACCTTCACCGTAGCATCCACTCGACCCGCCATGTCGGCGCGGTAGACCTCCACCGCAGCCGCAGATCGGCGAGGAAGCCAGTCCACGTCCACGAAACCATCATCCTGCGTGTCAGGCAGTGGAAACGGCCGCCCGACCTGTCATGGGACCCAGCGGACGGGAGTGTCGGCCCCATCCGCCATCGCCCGTGTCGACGCCCGCGGCGCGATGCCGGCTGCCAGTCCATCCAGGAGTCCAGAAGGCCCGATCCGGTCGCTCAGTAACCTCCGCAGACCGCGGATTCGGCATCGTGGACGACCATGCCGTCCACGATCGTCGCGACGACCTCGAGGGATCGGATCTCGCCGGGGTGGCACTGATGACGTCACCGGACAGGATCGTGACGTCGCCGAGGGTGCCCGGCGCCAGGCGCCCACGCCGCATTTCGTCGCCGAGGGCATGGGCCGCGTCCACGGTCACTGCGCTCAGGCCTTGCTCCGCGGTCAGCAACTGGTCGAGCATCCACTCGGGCATGTCCGAATATTCGCGAGCACGGCCATCCATCCCGCCCGCGATCTCGTCCACCGGCCGCCCGATGTCATCGGTCGGGACCAAGACCGGGAAGAACCAGGGCGCGTCGGATGTCGCGGCGAAATGCAGCCCGGCGTCGACGAAGTCGCGCCAGCGGGCGAGCCAGCTGACGTCTTCACTCTGGTAATCGCGGCCGGACTCGTCCTCCTGAGACGCCGCCCACAGCACCCAGTGGACCGCGGCGCCGTCGAGTTGGACCACCGCGGCCAGGTCCAAGGTGACGATGCCAGCCAGCTGGTCATCGGTCACCTGGAGGGCATGCTCTATCCGATGATGGAGCGGGTTCGGACCGGTCGGGCCGATGGCCGCCTCGAAGGCGTCGAGCACCATCTCCTGAGCCTCGGTGCTGACGGCGTGGACCGACACCTGCCAGCCCGCCGCGTTCGCCAGGCCGATGGTCGTGATCAGGTCGCGGCCTCCCAGTACAGGATCGCGCCAGAACCGCTGTCGAGGTGGATCTTCAAGCCCTGGACACGAAGGCGATCGTCCACCGGGCCTGGCTGGCGATCGCCGTACCAGTCGCCGTAGTAGTCGCCGACATCCAGCCCGTTCAGCGCGAGATAGGCGTCCACGCGGAGCGGAAGGGCGTTGTCCGCGGCCAGGTCCTCCAGCTCGCGGAGGCGCTCCCTGTTGACCCACTGCTCGCTTATCGAGGTCCAGCCGCGGCTGACGGCCTCTTCCATCGCCTCCGCCGGCGATTCGATGCCGTAATGATCGCGGTCCCCGATCCAATGGGCGTGGGCGTCGATGAACCCGTGGTAGGCGACGTTCTGGCCGATGTCGAGGACCGGTACTTGGTCGCCTGCAAGCGCCAGCACCTCGTCACGAGTGCCCACCGCGGTCACCGTTCCAACTTCGATCAGCAGAGCCTCGGCGATGGCCGGCTCATCCATCGTCACGACCTGGCCACGGATTACCACGGTGCCGGCCTCGGGCAAGGTGACGCTTGCGACGGCGGTGGCGCTGGCGACCGCGCTTACGGACCTGCTCGCCGACCAGGTCGGAGAGGTCGGGGCGCTCGTGATGCTCGGGGCGCAGCCAATGACGAGTACAAGCACGGCTGTTGCGGCCGGCAGCCAAGCTCGAAACCGGCTGTTGCGAATTACTCGTGGGTTGGCCATGACCGTCCTGTCACGATAGAAGGAACGCGGGC
>JALZLU010000184.1 GCA_030858685.1 Chloroflexota bacterium
GAACATAGCTCCTTCGACCACATCGCACCCCTCCAGGTGCGGGAGGCCGGCCTGCTCATCCTGGCCGTCCCCGAGGCCGTCGCCACCGACCGCGTGGTGGAACGCCTGGGCGATCAGTTCCGAGCCCGCTCGCGCACCGCCACGAGGGGTCTCGCCGCCAACCTGGCCATGGTCGGACGGCTGTCGCCCTGGCGCCAGCCCAGCGCGGCCATCGCCATCTGGTCGCACAAGATCCTGCGCTGGGCATCACCGTGGGCCGCGCTCGCTGCCTGCGGCGCAGGGGCGCGACTCGCCAGTCGAGGTGAGCGCCGCTATGCGGTGGTGCCGGCCAGCACGCTCGTGATCTGCCTGGCTGCCGCCCGAGAACTGCGCTCACGCCGAGCCTCACGCCGCGGCACCAGATTCGGCATGGCCTCCCTGGCCATCGTCGCCGTCAATGCGGCATTCTTGCGCGGCTGGCTGAATCTGCTCGCGCGCCGGCGCATCTACGTCTGGCAAGGCCATGACTGGAAGGCCGAGCGACCGACCGATCGGCCCTGAGGCCGCCGAGTGCCGAGAGCGCCCTCGAGTGCCGCGAGCACCTAGTACATGTGTGAGTCGACCCAGCCTCGCACCGCCTTGTTCTTCAACTTCGAGGAGTACTTCGGGTACGTCAGGGACTTGGCGTAGGCCGTCGGCAAGAAGGTGACCCTGTCCGAGCTGTAGGCGATGGCACCGTTCAGCTTGCTGCGCAGCCACGACACGTCCTCCCAGCTGGTGGGCAGGCTGGTGGTAACGCGCGTGATGGATGCCGAGCGCAGGCTGCCGAGGTCGGCGCCGCCTGAAGCCACCTTGCGGATGGCAGCCAGGACGAGACCTTGCTGACGACTCACCCGCTGGGCGTCGCTGTTGGCGACGGAACCCACGGTGCCCTTGCGGCTGCGCACGTAGACGATGCCGCGCTTGCAGTTCGTGTTCGTGCCGGCGCAGCGCTTGGCCTCCGCGCCGCCAAGCAACCAGCCGTTAACGGCTGGGAAGCGGATGCCCGGCGTAGGCGAGTCCTGGTAGTACTGATCCACGATGACCGACGGGATGTCCACGGCAACGCCGCCCACGTTGTCCATCAGGTCATCAAAGCCTGAGAACCGCAGGTAGGCGTAGTGGTCGATCTCCATGCCCAGTGCGAAGGCGACGTCCTTCCTGAGCTGGTCCAGGGCCGTTCGTTCGATGACTCCGTCTGCCTGTCGCTTGTAGCGGTCGTACAGGAGGTTCACGCGCAGGGAGCCGGAGTCCCTGGCAGTCCCGATGCGGTTGTCAGGGTGGACGGGGAAGTACGCCACATCGCGGGGGATGCTGGCCATGGCCAGGCGCTTGGTGGAGAGGTCGAGGGAGACCACCATGAGCACGTCGGTGTGTTCCGCATAGCGGTAGCCCGAGCGATAGTCCGAACCGAGCAGCAGGATGGTCAGACGACCGTCACTGCCTGCGCTGACCGCGGATGGCGATGGTGCAGACGAAGTCGCTGCGACATCGAGGAGCGTTTGCGCGATGTCGCTTCGCAGCGCCTCGGCTCCCTGAGCGAGCGACGCCGCGAAGGACGTCTCCCACGGTCCGGCGCCGGGTGACTGGTCGCCAACGCCGATGGTGAACGAAGCCAGAGCGCCCTGGGGCGGCGACTGCTCCGAAGCCGTGACGCCCATCCCTGGCAGCGTGGCCAGCAGCAGGCCAGCCAGGAAGAAGCGTCCGAGGTGCCTACGCGGTCCGGACATCAAGGCACCGCCACAGCGGGCATCTTCTGGGCGATCCAGGCGCGGACTTCCTTGAGGCGGAGCCGGGCAGAGTCCTTGGGCACGGAGAGAGCGGTGGCCCATGTGGGCGGCGCGAAGACCACGCGCGCCTTGAGCGGGGCCCTGGCGCCCGCGAGACGGTCGCGTAGCCACATCGCGTCAGCGGCCGTGCGCGGCATGTCCGTGGTGACGTGCGAGATCGAGCCCAGCCGCAGCAGCTCCAGATCGGCCCCGCCGCCGGTGACCTTCTGGATCGCGGCGAAGATGAGACCCTGCTGGCGCGCAGCGCGCTGATAGTCGCTGTTCGCCGCGCTGCCGACCTTGCCCTTGCGGCTCCGCACGTAGGCGATGCCCCGCCTGCAGTCGATGGTCGTGCCGGCGCAGCGCGTGGCACTCCCGCCGTGCAGTAGCCAATCGGACGCGGCCGGGAAGCGAACGCCCGGCGTAGGCGAGTCCTGGTACGACGGATCGACGATGGCGGCCGGGATCTTTACGGCGATGCCGTCCGCCGTGTCGACCAGCGCGTCGAAGCCGGTGAAGCGGACGAAGGCATAGTAGTCGATCTCCAGGCGCAGGGCGTGGGCGACGTCTTTGCGCAAACGCTCCAGGGCCTGCGGCTCGATCCCCCCATCGTCTTCGGTCTCGCGATAGCTGTCGTACAGAAGGTTGACGCGGAGGTCGCCGGAGTGCTTGGCACCGTCCGGGCCTCGATTTTCAAGGTGGATGGGGAAACGGACCACGGAGCGCGGGACGCTGGCCATGGCGAGCTTGCTGCCCGCGGGGTCCAGTGAGACGACCATGATGACGTCGGTGTGTTCCAGGTACTTGTAGCCGGCGCGATAGTCCGAGCCGAGCAGCAGGATGGTCAGCCGCCCGTCGGAGCCGTAGTTGATGGTCGGACCTTCCGAGCCGGCCGCACCAGCCGATGCGGCGGACAGCGCGTCCATGGCTGACCGGAACCCGGCGCCGGCCTCCGAGGCCCGATCCACCAAGTCGCCCAGGGCATCCGCGGCCCGGCCCATCGACCGTTCGGGATCGGCGCTGGGGCGTCCAGGGGCGAGCGACGATGGGCTCGCGGCGACGCCGGGAAAGGCTACTGCCAGCAGCGATGCGGCGAGCGCGAACGCACCAAGACGACGGCGGATGACGGACATGGATCTTCTCCCCGCTCGGGATCCTTCGATCCCTTCAGGAGCAGCCTAGACCCTCTGGCAAGACATTCCCAGCACCGATTCGGCGGGGCGCGCGGGGACTTTATCCGGGCGACACGCCCGATACCCTGCTCAGCCGCGCAACTGCAGGCCGCCGGGCACCGGGCCGCCGCCGATGCCGCGGGTCGGTAGCTCCGGGACGGGGATGGGCGTCAGCGGCACCGCCGGCATGTTGCGGTCGATCCAGCCGCGCACCGAATCCAGGTACAGGAGCGTGCCATCGGCGGCCACCCCGCGGCCGAAGGCTGGTGATGCGAAGACGGCACGGCCGCCAGATGCGAAGCGCGACCGACGCAGCATCTCGTAGAGCGACGGCGCGGCGCTCAGCGGGATGTCCGTGGTGAGGTGATCGGCGGCCGTGGCCACCAGCGCAGCGAGCCGTTCGCTGTTCCCGCGCTGGATGACTCGCCTGATGGATGCCAGCACGAATTCCTGCTGGCGAATGGAGCGCCGCGAGTCGCTGTTGGGCGATCCGCCCACCGTTCCCTTGCGGCTGCGCATGTAGACCAGCGCTCGCCGGCATGCCGTGAACATGTCACGACAGCGGGCTGCCGAGCCGCCCCCCAGTCGGTAGCCGGAGACGCCACCGGGGAACATGATGCCCGGCGGTGGGCTGCTCTCATCGGAGTAGATGTGGTCCGCGATGCGCGCCGGTATCGTCACGCGCACGCCGTTCATCGCATCGACCAGCGCGTCGAAGCCGGAGAACCGCACGTACGCGTAGTGATCGATCTCCACGCCCAGGGCATGGCTCACGTCGTTGCGGAAGCGCTCCAGGGCCGGCCGCTCCACGACACCGTCGCCGCGCCGCTTGTAGTCGCCATACATCAGGTTGACGCGCTCCGAGCCGGAGGTCGAGGCACCCGGATTGTCCGGATGGCGCGGAAAGAAGACCACGCTGCGCGGCACGCTGGCCATGGCCACCTGGCGCGTGTTGGGATCGAACGACGCGACGATGATCACGTCGGTGTGCTCGCGGTAACGATAGCCCTCGCGGTAGTCCGAGCCGAGCAGGAGGACCGTGAGGCGTCCGTCCTGACCGAGACTGAGCTCGTTCTGGGGACCGTCGATGTCGAGCGTGGCCACCCGCTCCTCGATCTCCCTGCGCAGGCTCGCCATGCGGTCGCCCAGGTCGGTGAACAGGCTCGCGCCCTCCGGCATCACGTCGGCCACGGACGTCATGGCCGTGCGGTGGGACGCGGGCTCGCTGGCAGCAGCCGCCCGAGGCACACTTCGGGCCAGCGACGCGGCGGGCAGGACCGAACCTGCCAGCGCCAAAGTGAGCGCCATGACGACCCAGCGGTGGCGGCGTTGAGACACGAGAGGACCCCTTGGATGACTGACCGTCGGGACGCGCGGAGCTCGCTCGTCCGGACCGGTAAGCCTAGACTGCCCGGCGGGAACCCGCCATGACCGAAAGGTCCTTACATCATCACCAGGCCGCCATCGACGGCCAGGACCTGCCCCGTGATGTATGCCGCTTCGTCCGAGGCCAGGAAGCAGACCGCCGCGGAGATGTCTTCCGGCGTCCCGAATCGGCCCAGCGGCGTGCGCTCGGTTATCTGCGCCTGAAGCTCCGGGGGTAGGTCCTGGGTCAGCTCGGTGAGCACGAAACCGGGCGCCACGGCATTGACGGTGATGTTCCGGCTGGCGAGCTCGCGAGCACTCGCCTTGGTCAGGCCGATGAGACCGGCCTTGGCCGCGGAGTAATTGGCCTGGCCCGTTTGGCCAGCCTGGCCGGACACGCTGGTGATGTTGATGATCCGCCCGCCGCGCGCCTTGAGCATGGGCCGCGTGACCGCCTTGAGGGTGTAGAAGGCACCGAACAGGTTCGTCTCCAGGACCTCCCGCCAGGCCTCCGTGCTCATGCGCATGATCAGGTCGTCGCGGGTGATGCCCGCGTTGTTGACCAGGATGTCGATCTTGCCGAACTCGGCCGTGGCGGCCTTGATGAGGGCCTCCGCGGCGGCCGGGTCCGTCACGTCGGCCTGTATCGGCAACGCCCGCCGGCCCAACGCTGAGATGGCCGTGGCCGTTTCGTCGGCAGCGGCCCGGTTGCCCCGGAAGCTGAAGCAGACATCGGCGCCCTGGTCCGCCAGCCGCAGCGCGATCGCCCGGCCGATGCCGCGCGAGCCGCCCGTCACCACGGCGCTCTTGCCGGACAGATCGATCACGCGGGCACCTCCCTGTGGGCATGCTCCGGCTCGCCGGGCACGACGTCATCGAGCGGCACCTGCGGCCCCTCGCGATCCTCCAGCACGGCCGTGAGCCGTGCGGGCATGGGGTCAACGGAGTCCCAGTCCACCGGCGCGCGCACCGAGGCGACCGGCTCCACGCTCTCCGCACGACGTCCGTTGGCCGGATCGGCAGTCCACTCGACGGCCGCGGCGCCACTGGTGAAGCCGGCCCCGAAGGCCACGAAGACGATCTTGTCACCCACCTTGACGCGCCCGAAGTCGACCGCCTCCGCCAGGGCGATGCCCACCGAAGCGGCCGAGGTGTTGCCGTAACGGTCGACGTTCACGAACATCTT
>JALZLU010000226.1 GCA_030858685.1 Chloroflexota bacterium
TCGGCCACGAGATCGGCTATTCCGCGTCGCCCGCCATGCACAACGCGGCCTTCGCGGCGCTCGACCTGGACGCGCGCTACGAGCTGCGGGACGTGACCGCCGAAGCACTCGCCTCTGAAGTCGATGCTTTGCGCGCGAGCGACCGCATCGGCGCGAACGTGACCAGGCCGCACAAGGTGACTGTCTGCAGCCTCGTCGACGAGCTGGGCCCAGAGGTCCGACGCCTCGGTGCCGCGAACGCGATCGTTCGCTACGGTGACCGCCTGGTCGCTCGCAACACGGATCTCGCCGCGCTTCGCGCCGAGCTACCACCGGCCATCAGGCGCGCAATCGTGCTCGGTTCGGGCGGCGCGTCGCGGGCCGCAGTCGACGCCCTGAAGTCCACGGGCTGCGACGCCGTGCTGGTGCTCGACCGCAAGCGTTGGCCCAACATGCCCGGTGCGCTGATGACGGCGCAGCTGCTCGTCAACGCGACGCCGATCGGCACCGAGTCGGACGAGACGCCCGTGCCCGCCAACCTCCTGCGGGCCGAGATGGCGGTGCTCGACCTGGTCTATCGGCCCAGTCCAAGCCGGCTCATACGGGACGCCCGTGCGGCCGGAGCCCGCGCCCGTGGAGGTGCCGGAATGTTGCTGCGCCAGGCTGCGCTCAGCTTCACCCTGTGGACGGAGCGGGAGGCACCGGTTGACGTGATGCGGGATGCCCTGCGCGGCGAGCTCGGCGACGGCGCGGATGCCTGAAACAGGTTCCGGCATCGTCCTGGTGGGCATGCCGACCAGCGGCAAGTCGACCGTCGGGCGCCTGGTGGCCGAACGGCTGGGACGAGCATTTGTCGACACCGATGACCTCATGGCACATCGGCTCGGAATGCCGGTGCCCGTCTATCTCGAGCAGCATGGGGAGCTTGCCCTCCGCGCCGCGGAGGCAACAGCGGTCGCTGAGGCATGCGAGGTGTCCGGTGCTGTGATCGCGACGGGAGGCGGCGCGGCCCTTGATCCACTCAACCGATGGGCACTCTGGCACCACGGCACCGTGACCTGGCTGAATGTGGCGTCAGATGAGCTCCTGCAACGGCTCCGCGCCGATGCCGTGCCGCGTCCGACGCTCGAGCCCTACGGAGCCGAACGCCTCGCCGCGGTGCTGGCGGAACGCGCGCCCGTGTATCGGGCGGCCGACTTCCGCCTCGATTCGCCCGGGTCGCCGGAGGCGGTCGCTGACCACCTGATCGCGGAATTGAGGCCAGTGCACGGCCGGCGCCTGCTCGATGCCGAGGTGGATCGGCATCATCCGATTGGACCGCAGCTGACGCGCGTGGTCATGGGGGTCGATGTTGCGGACGAGGCGCCGGCCGGCGTCGCCGTCATGGATCAGCGGCTGGTCGAGGCGGCACCCGACCTGGTCCACGCCCTCCAGTCCAACGCCTGCCTGCCCGTGCGTGCTGGCGAGCGAGCGAAGCGCCTGCGGTCGCTGGAGGTCATCCTCGAATGGCTGGCGGCCGAGCGAGTGGAGCGCGATACACCCCTGATCGCCATCGGCGGCGGCACCATCGGCGACCTGGCCGGGACCGCTGCGTCCCTGTATGCTCGCGGCCTACCGCTCGTCCATGTGCCCACCACATGGCTGGCCCAGGCCGACAGCTCCATCGGCGGAAAGGTGGCGGTCGACCTCAGCGGCGCCAAGAATGCGGTGGGAGCCTTCTGGCCGCCGGTCGCGGTCATCTCCGACGTCGCCGCCCTGCGCTCTCTCCCGGTCCGGCTGCGGCGCGATGGAATGGCAGAGTCGATCAAGGCGGCGATCATCGGCGACCCGACGCTGTGGCGCCTGCTCGAGGACCGCGGACGACAGGCCCTGCGGACCGATGAGGCCGCCCGATATGCGATTCTCGAGCGCAGTGCCCGTCTCAAGCTGCGGGTCTGCGAGCGCGACCCATTCGAGGCCGGCGAGCGCCGGACGCTCAACCTCGGCCACACGATCGGTCACGGGCTCGAGATCGAGAGTGGATACCAGCTCCCGCACGGCGCCGCGGTCGCGCTCGGCATGCGGGCCGTCGCTGCCATTGCGGCCGGTCGCGGAGCCCGTCCCGAGTTTGCGCCTCGACTCGATGCGCTCCTCGTTCGGCTGGGCTTCAAGATCGGTCGCTCGTTCGACGCGGCGGCGGTGAAGTCGGCGATGCTCGGCGACAAAAAGCGGCGCGCCGGTCGCCAGCGCTGGATCCTGCCGATGGACGTCGGCCGGGTCATCGAGGTGGACGGCGTGAGCGATGCCGAGCTCGAGCTCGCGCTGCGGACGATCGCAGCGTGACCACCGTCGCCTACCAGGGCGAGCCGGGTGCCTTCGGCGAAGAGGCCGTCATCGGCTACTTCGGCGCCGATGGAGTCACGCCGGTGCCGATGGCCACCTTCTCCGCCGTCTGCGCTGCTGTCGAGAACGGATCGGTCGACGCGGGCGTCCTGCCGCTCGAAAACTCGCTGGCCGGCACGGTCGGAGACGCCCTGGACGCGCTGGCCGATGGCTCACTGAGCGTCGTCGGCGAGCTCCTGCTGCCGATTCGTCATCAGTTGCTGTTGCTGCCGGGCGCCGACCTTGAACGAGTGACGCGCGTCAGCAGCCACTGGCAGGCGCTCGCGCAATGCGAACGCTTCCTTTCCGGCCGTGGCTGGCAGATCGTGCCGTCCGCAGATACCGCCGGGGCCGCGCGCGAGCTGGCATTCAGCGGCAACCCCACCGTGGCCGCCATTGCTTCCCAACGTGCGGCAGAGCGGTACAGCCTCGAGATCGCGGCAACAGACATCCAGGACTCGACCCACAACGTGACGCGCTTCGCCGTCCTGATCCTCGACGCAGGCGCCCGACCGGAAGCTCGGGGACCTTTGGCAACGAGCCATGGTGGAGAACGGGAAACGCTCATTACCTTCGAGACCGGGCACCAGCCCGGCGACCTCTATCGCGCGCTGGGATCGCTCGCGGAAGCCGGCATCAATCTGAGCAGGATCGAGTCGCGCCCGTCCGGCAGCGGCCCGTGGCGCTATCGGTTTCTGGTCCAGGTGGCCGGTGATGCCGCCGCCAATCCGCTGGTTGGAGCCCTGGCCGACCTGCGCGAGCACACCAGCACGATGCGGATCCTGGGCTCGTTCGACGTCGCAAGGAATGCCCGCTCATTGCCCGTTTCGCCAGAGTCAGGCACGTGAGATACGATCGGTGCTGATGGAGAATCCGATGCTCACACCACGCGTCTATGAGACGACTCGAGATGTGGTCGAGTTCGTTCGCGCCGAGCACGCGACGTGGAATCCTTACCTGGGCCACCCTTGAGAATTCTCCTGCTCAATGGCCCCAACCTCGGCACGCTCGGCCGGCGCGAGCCGGACATCTACGGCTCGACGACGCTGGCCGAGATCGTCGAGGCCGTCAGCTCCCATGCCCTCGCACGTGGATCGCTGCTCGAGGCCATGCAGTCGAATCACGAGGGCGCGCTGATTGATCGGCTCGAGCAGCTCGACTACGACGCGGTCATCTGCAACTTCGGAGCGCTGTCGCACACTTCGTTTGCGCTCCACGACGCGCTGGTTGCCTGCGAGCGACCGGCGGTCGAAGTCCACATCAGCGACATCAGCGCCCGCGAGGCTTGGCGGCAGGTCTCAGTCACGGCACCGGCAACGCAGCGCCAGGTGATCGGCCACGGGTGGCGCGGATATCTCGAGGCTGTCGATTGGCTCCTGGACGATCGGTGACGCGCGTCAGCGTCCCTCGATGGTTAAAAAAACTGAGTGCGGGCGCAGTCGGAACCCCAGCGCCGGCACGGCCATGATCCAGGCGATCACCCGCATCACGCTCAACCTGTTCATCCCAGGGTCGAAACCCTCGGCGGGTGGGAGGCTTCGTAGGCTTCCAACTGAGGATCATGGGCCAGCAGGTAGCCCATCTCATCGGTCCCGTCCAGGATCATGCGTCGGGCGAAGGGATCGACCTTGAATGGGATGGCCGATCCGTCCGGCAGGCGCAGCTCGCTGGCCTCCAGGTCCACGGTCAGCTCGGCGCCGGGATCAGACTCCAGCATCGAACCGATGCGCCCCAGCTGCTCCGGCGGCACGGCCACCGGGATGAGCGCGTTCTTGAGGGCATTGACGGTGAAGATGTCAGCGAATGAACTGCTGATCACGGCCCGAATACCCCACGCGGTGAGCGCCCAGGGGGCGTGCTCCCGTGACGATCCACAACCGAAGTTGTCACCCGCCACCAGGATCTGGCGACCGGCCATTTCGGGACGATTGAGCACGAACTCTGGGTTCGGCGAGCCGTCGGGGAGGTAGCGCCAATCGAAAAAGAGCTGGTCCCCAAGGCCCGCGCGGTTGACGGTCTTCAAGAACCTGGCCGGGATGACCTGGTCGGTGTCGATGTCGTTGCGCGGCATCGGCACAGCGGCTGAAGTCACCGAGGAGAAGGCCTGGGTCACAGCAGCGACCTCGGGTCGGAAAGCCGCCCCGTCACGGCCGATGCGACCGCCGTCAGCGGCGACGCCAGGAACGTGCGCCCGCCCTTGCCCTGGCGTCCCTCGAAGTTCCGATTGCTGGTGCTGACCGAGTATTGCCCCGGCGACAGCTGATCGCCGTTCATGGCGATGCACATCGAGCAGCCCGCCTCGCGCCACTCGGCGCCGGCCTCGCGGAAGACAGCTGCGAGTCCCTCACCTTCCGCCTGCCGCTTCACCTCGGTTGAGCCGGGCACGACCATCACCCGCACGCCATCGGCGACGTGGCGTCCACGCAGCATGCGAGCCGCCTCACGGAGATCGGAGATGCGCGAATTCGTGCAGGAGCCGATGAAGACCACGTCGATCGGCTTGCCCAGGATCGGCTCCCCGGGGGTGAGGGCCATGTAGGTCAGGGCCGCGCGCAGGGAGTCGCGCTGCGTCGCATCGGTCAGGGCGTCCGGATCAGGGATGCGGTCGGTGATCGGGAAGCCCATGCCGGGATTCGTGCCGTAGGTCACCATCGGCGTCAGGTCGCCGGCGTCGAAGCTGATGCTACGGTCGTGCTCCGCGCCCTCGTCAGAGGTCAGGCTGCGCCATCGGTCCACGGCGGCGTCCCAGTCAGCGTCGGTCGGCGCATGCGGCCGCCCCTGGACATAGTCGATGGTGGTCTCGTCCGGGGCGACCAGTCCCGCACGCGCACCGCCCTCGATGCTCATGTTGCAGATCGTCATGCGCCCTTCCATTCCGAGCGCGCGGATGGCCGAGCCGCCGTATTCGAAGACGTGGCCAGTGCCGCCACCAACGCCGATCCGGCTGAGCAGGCTGAGGATGATGTCCTTGGCGGTCACGCCGGGATGGAGCTGCCCCTCCACGCGCACCTCGAACGTCTTCGGGCGACGCTGGAGGAGCGTCTGCGTCGCCAGCACGTGCTCAACCTCGGTGGTCCCGATCCCGAAGGCGAGCGCCCCGAAGGCGCCGTGCGTGGCGGTATGCGAGTCACCGCACACGATCGTCATGCCCGGCTGGGTCAGGCCAAGCTCGGGACCGATGACGTGCACGATCCCCTGGTGCGGCGAGCCGATACCGTGCAGCGGGATGCCGAACTCGTCGCAGTTGTCCTCCAGGCGACTGATCTGGGTGGCGGCGATCTCATCGGCGATCGGCATGCTGCGATCCGTGGTCGGGATGCTGTGGTCGACGGTGGCAAGCGTCTGGCCGGGTTTACGCACCTTGAGGCCACGGGCACGGAGGCCGTCGAACGCCTGCGGGCTGGTCACCTCGTGGACGAGGTGGAGATCGATGGCCAACACGTCTGGCGCACCATCGGTGCCGGGCACCACGAGGTGCTCGTCCCAGATCTTGTCGACGATGGTTCGCGGGCGTGCGGAGTCGGGGTTCGTGTCATTCATCGGTGACTCGACCGTAGCCGATCCGTCAAGCGGGCGCATCTTCGGCCGAGTCCTGGTATGCAGCCTGTGGGTCTACCAGCTAATCATTGGCGGAGTCACCCATGCGATGGTTGACCCAGCCAAGATCAGGCTGTTCTGCTGGCTGCCTTGCCCCACCGGCGGCTATTGAGCCAATGGATGGCGGATACACCCACCGGCGGAATATTGAGTAGGGCATGGGCCGAGGGTAGGTCGTCGTCCGCGTGCTGGACGGGTCGCATAGACTCC
The DNA here is from genome assembly GCA_030858685.1 of Chloroflexota bacterium. Classification (GTDB taxonomy): domain Bacteria; phylum Chloroflexota; class Limnocylindria; order Limnocylindrales; family CSP1-4; genus Palsa-1032. The sequence goes on from JALZLU010000226.1 coordinate 6,148, forward strand.
GGTACATGGCCGACGCGACTCCCGCCTACGACCCACGCGAGCACAGCCGCGTCCTTCTCGACGGGCCTGACCGAGCTGCCGCTCGTGCCATGCTCAAGGCCATCGGCTTCACCGATGACGACCTGTCGAAGCCGATCATCGGGGTCGGGACGACCTGGATCGAGACGATGCCGTGCAACTACAACCAGCGCGAGCTCGCCGTTCGCGTCAAGGAGGGCATCCGAGCGGCCGGCGGGACGCCCATGGAGTTCAACACGATCTCCGTCTCGGATGGCGTGTCAATGGGCACCGAAGGGATGAAAGCGTCGTTGATCTCGCGGGAGGTCATCGCCGACTCGATCGAGCTGGTTGCGCGCGGACACCTGTTCGACGGCCTCGTCTGCCTGGTCGGCTGCGACAAGACGCTGCCCGGCGCCACGATGGCGCTGGCGCGGCTCGACCTGCCGGGACTGGCGCTCTAC
>JALZLU010000241.1 GCA_030858685.1 Chloroflexota bacterium
CACCGCGATGTCGGTGCTGCGGCTCATCGAGCGACCCGGTCGCATCGTCGATGGCAAGGTCATGCTGCGCGGAAAGGACATGCTGAGTGTCAGCGAATCCGAGATGCGCGATATCCGGGGCAACCAGATCTCGATGATCTTCCAGGAGCCCATGACGTCGCTCAATCCGGTCTACACCTGCGGTGACCAGATCTCCGAAGCTGTCGAGCTGCACGCGGCGGTGAGCCGCAAGGAGGCCTGGAAGCGGGCGGTGGAGATGCTCACCCAGGTGGGTATCCCGGAGGCGGCCCGCCGCGCCAAGCAGTACCCCCATCAGCTCTCTGGCGGCATGCGCCAGCGCGTGATGATCGCCATGGCTCTCTCCACGAACCCTGAGCTGCTCATCGCGGATGAGCCGACGACCGCTCTCGACGTGACCATCCAGGCGCAGATCCTGGAGCTCATGAAGGGGCTGCGTGAGCGAAACAAGATGGCCATCATGCTCATCACCCACGACCTCGGCGTGGTCGCCGAGATGGCCGATGAGGTCGTGGTCATGTATGCCGGCAAGGTCATGGAACGGGCCGAGGTGAACACCATCTACGAGCGTCCGCACAATCCCTATACCAAGGGTCTGCTCTCCTCGATCCCGCGCATGGGCGAGAAGCGGGAGCGCCTCGAGGTCATCAAGGGCGTCGTACCCAACCCGCTGAACCTGCCCACGGGCTGCCTCTTCAAGCGGCGCTGCCCGTTTGCCATGCCCGTCTGTGAGACGCCACCGCCCGTGCGCAACGTGGGTCCGGGGCACATCTCACGTTGTTGGCTGACGCCAGCGGGCGAGCCGCCGGCCATCGGTGAGGACGCGTCGGCGGACGTGGCCGAGGTGTCGGCCGAGGAACTCACGGTCATGGCTCGATGACCGGCCAGAACGAAGCGAGAGACATGGCGCGGGACCGCGGGGACGGGCTGGGGCAGAACGCGAACGACGCTCCCGAGTGGACGCGCGCGGCCGACACCGGAGGGGGCGGGGGGCGGCGTGGCGCGACGGGCGCCGAGGCCGCCCCTGGCGCCGAGGGTGAGGTCCTGGTAAAGGTCACGGACCTGGTCAAGCACTTCGACATCCGGGGCGGCCTGCTGGGCATCAGCAAGCTGGGCGCCGTACGAGCGGTCGATGGCGTCTCGTTCGATGTGCGCCGCGGTGAGACATTGGGCCTCGTGGGCGAGTCGGGCTGCGGCAAGACGACCCTGGGCAAGGTGCTGCTGAGACTGCTGCCGCCCTCATCCGGCGAGGTCCATGTGAAGGGCCGCCCCATCTTCGAGATGGGCCGGAACGAGATGAAGACCATCCGGGAGGACATGCAGGTCGTCTTCCAGGACCCCTACGCCAGCCTGAATCCCCGCATGACGGTGGGCGAGATCGTGGGCGAGGGCCCGCTGGTCCATGGTCTGAAGGACAAGGCCAAGCGCGAGGAGCTCGTGCGGGAGCTGCTGGGCAAAGTCGGACTCAACCAGACCCACATCCATCGATACCCGCACGAGTTCTCCGGCGGGCAGCGCCAACGCATCGGTATCGCCCGTGCCCTTGCCCTCAACCCCGACTTCATCGTCTGCGACGAGCCGGTCTCGGCCCTGGACGTGTCCATCCAGAGCCAGGTGCTCAACCTCCTGGACGATCTCCAGAAGGAACTGGGCCTGACGTACCTGTTCATCGCTCACAACCTGGCCGTGGTGGAGCACATCAGTGACCGCGTCGGGGTGATGTACCTGGGCAAGATCGTGGAACTGGCGGACGTCGACACGCTGTACCGGGATGCACGTCACCCCTACACAGTGGCCCTCCTTTCAGCGGTCCCCGAGCCGGATCCGCGGCGCCGGCGCAAGCGCCTCGTGTTGCGTGGTGACGTGCCGAGCCCCGTGAACCCCCCTTCCGGGTGCCGCTTCCATACACGCTGCTGGCTGCGCGAGCAGCTGGGCAACCCGGAGAACTGCGTGACCGAGGAGCCGCAGCTGCGGGTCATCAGCACAGGCCAGCAGGCGGCCTGTCACTGGTCTGAGAAGATCGATCCGGAGGCCATCCAGTCAGCCGCGGAGCGTCAGCCCCCCGTGCTCCTGGTGGAGCCGACACCCGCCTGACGGTCCCCCTGGTCCGTGGGCGATGTTCTTCCGAGGGCGGATGGTCCTCCGCGCGCGAAGTCGAGCCCGACGAGGTGCCGCCAGCCGTGGCCGGCGGCACGCGCGCACGCTACAGAGC
>JALZLU010000246.1 GCA_030858685.1 Chloroflexota bacterium
GTAGAGACCCTGCACGACTCCGCTGAACACGAGGAAGGCGAGCAGGCCGGCTGGCCAGAGTAGCAGCACGGATGCTGCGAAGAGGAACCAGCCGTAGTCGAGAAGGTGTCGAGCCGCATACATCGCAAGCAGCTTCGGCGTCGGACGTTTGCCGAGCGGACGGTCCCGGCTGATCACCGCTGCACGCTGCCAGGTGCTGAACGTCTGCAGCAGGCTCAGGGTCACAGCCATGCACGCCAGAAGCACCGCCACAGCGGCGTCCGGGTCGAACGCGCGCACCAGATACAGGCTGAGGGATGTGTACACCGCCGCATGGGACACGACGTCGACGAGCTGGTCGAACCAGGCGCCGAACGCGCTGGTCTGCCCCCGCGCACGTGCCAGTTGTCCATCGGCACAGTCGAGGGAGAAGGCGAGTTGCCAGATGAGCACGACCGCCAAAACGGCCAGTGGTGACGCCGGCGGTGCCACGACGGCCACGAGCAGAGCACCCAGCAGGTGCACTATCAGACCGGCCACGGTCACCGTATTGGGCGTGACACGAGTGGGTAAGAGCGGGAGGGCAAGCATCGCTCCCACCGGGTGGTTGACGCGGCGTATCCAGAACAGCCCCTCGGCCCCCTGGTACCGTCGCCGGAACGCCCTGACTCTGGCCATGAAGCCGCCGGTGGTGTCGATGGAGGGAGTCACCGGCGGACTCTAGCGCGCTATCGCGCGGAGGGGCGGCCGCAAGCCGACCGTCATCCGGTGCACTACCATCGCCGGCTGATGGACCATAGCAGTCTGCCGATCGCGGTGATCCTTGCCGCCGGTGTGGGTCGGCGACTCGCACCGTTCACGGACGACCGCCCCAAGGCGCTTGTCGAGGTGGAGGGAAGGACGTTCCTGGAGCGGGCGCTGACAGCAGTGGAGGCCGCTGGCTTCAAGCGCATCGCCATCGTGACCGGCCACTGCGCCGAGATGATCGACGCTGCGGTCAGGGATGGTGGCTGGCAGTTCGACGTTCGATGCGTGGTGAACCCAAGCTACGCGACAGCGAACAATATCGTCTCGTTCCTGACGGTCGAGGACGAGATCCTGGACGGCTTCTGTCTGCTCAACTCGGACATCGTGTTTGATGCTGCGATCCTGCGGGACGTGGCCAGGGCTGGAGCTGGCTGCTGGCTGGCGGTCGACACCGATGAGCCTCTCGGCGACGAGGAGATGAAGGTGCAGGTGGACGAGCGCGGCTTGGTTCGCCGGGTCAGCAAGCGCCTAGCTCCGGAGGTATCAGCGGGCGAGTACATCGGCATCGCGCGGTTCGACGCGGCGGGGGCAGCGGCAGTCGTTCGGCATGCCCGCCACCTGGTGGCCCACGGTCAGACGGATCTCTACTACGAGGACGCGTTCGACCGAGCTGCATCCGAGCTGGCCATCGCCATGGTGCCCGTGAGGGGACGGTCGTGGACCGAGGTGGACGACCTAACCGACTATCAGCGGGCGATCCACGTGGCTCGAGCGCTCGACGCACCGCCGGGCAGATGAGGGGCCCGGCACACCGATCCATCCGTATCCCGCGATTGATGCGGATCGTCCGGGGGGTCCCTTCGGCCGTGGGCTCTTTGGCAGACCTGACGCTCCAGCCCGCGCGCTACCTCGTGGTCCACTCTGGCGCCGCATCGGTGACCGGCTACGGTGCTCGCTTCATCAGCGAAGGGCGGCGGACCGGGCTCGACATCGAGGAGTTCGTTGTCTCTGGCAACAGCGATGCGTCAGTGGAAGCCGTCACGCAAGTGATCGAAGAGGTTCGCCCCGGCGTGGTGGCGGGTGTCGGGGGTGGCCGCTTGGTGGATGTCGCCAAGATGGCGGCGGCCGAGCGGAACGTGGACTTCGTGAGTGTGCCGACTCAGGCATCCAGCGACGGCATCTGCTCGCCTGTGGCGGTCATCCACTCGGCCGACGGCCGCCCTCGGTCGCTTGGTGCCCGGATCCCCATCGGCGTCGTGGTCGATATGGACGAGCTTCGTTCGGCTCCAGTGAAGACGTGGCGGTCCGGACTGGGCGACTTGGTTTCCAATCTCTCGGCGGTACGAGATTGGCGAATGGCCCATGAGGTCCACGGGGAGCCCATCGACGACTTCGCCTGTCTGACTGCCGAGGCGGCCGCTGGCTCGGTCATCCGGAACGATGCCGACCTGACGGACCGCGGCTTCCAGGAACGGCTCATCCGCGGACTGATCCTGAGCGGCATCGCGATGGAGATGTCCGGCTCGTCGAGACCGGCCAGTGGGTCGGAGCACCTCATCAGTCACGCGCTCGATTCGATCCTGGACATCCCGCGACACCACGGGCTGCAGGTCGCTCTGGCCACCGTTGCGGCCTTCGTGCTCCGCGACGAGCCCTGCGACGACCTCGTCAAATTCTTCCGAGCGACTGGATTGCCGGTGCTGCCCCAGGACCTGGACATCTCGACCGACGACTTCATCGAGGCTGTCCGCCACGGGCGGCGCACCCGTCCCGGCCGCTGGACCGTGTTAGACGTCGTTGGCGAGCCGGAATTCCGACGACTGCGCTCGCTCTACGACCGGGGAGGGCTGGGTCTCTGGGCATGACCGTCCTGCTGCAACCAGATCAGGGTCAGGTCGCGGTCGATCAGCGTGCTGAGGCGCTCCACGTCCGGCCGGAACTCAGCATGGAGCGCCGCGCGCACGACAGGGTCGAAATCTGGACGCCGGGGCGTCGCATTGACGCGCGTGATCACAGACCGCACGGCACTCCGAAGTGGGGCCGGCGCGAAGCGGCGGAAGCCCTTGCGCAAGGCGGGCGTGAGCAGGAATCGGTGGAGGCGACGGCTGCGCACGCCGAGGCTCGGGTTGACTCGCTCCAGCCGCAGGTCATGGCTCGCCTCCACCCCCAGGAACTTCAGCACGTCACGATAGGTGCCGGCCGCATCCTTCCGGAATTCCTCGAAGATGATGACCTTGACCTGCTCGGGTGGGAATACGGCGAGGTACCGCTCGACCTGTTCGGCGTAGCGGCCCACCTCCCGGTAATAGAGGCCCTTGACGTTCCAGACGTCCGGAGGAAGCCGCTCACCGCGCTTCCGCGCCGGCTCCACCGCCAGCGCATCCTCGAAGCGCTCGATGTCCTCGCTACCGACGAAGTATCGGCGAGCGTGAAGGTAGCGGATCATGTCCGCCGGGTCGCGCAGCATGATGATGATGCGAGCTTCAGGGCGAAAGGCCGCGATGCGGCCGGCCGCATCCGTGGAGTAGAGGTAGAACGGCGATGCCTCGCCCGCGATCTGCGCCTTCGTGGCCGGTCGGAAGAGGGCGAGGTAAGCCTCCAGGTCTCTCGTGAAGATGAGCCCGTCAGCCGGCGTGCCAAGGTCCAGGTCGGTGCAGAAGTAGCTGGGCTCCTTGAGGTCCGGCATGAAGATGCCTGGATCCGCTCGAAGGTGTTCGTGCATGAACGTCGTGCCGCAACCCGGCGCACCGACGATGAAGAAGCTGGGGGCGGGGACAGCCAGCGATCGCGCGTCGGGTTCCGGCCCACGATGGAGGCCAGTGTCGGTGGACGGTCGGAAGGGGGCGGCGGTCATGGCCGGCGAGTATAGAGATGGGTCGCCACGCAAGGTCCTCTTCGTGATCCATCACGCGGTCTTCGGGGGGCCCCACAACCAGGCATTGCGGTTGGCCGGACCCCTCCGCGAACGCGGATACGAGACGATCGTGCTTCTGCCGGACATGCCCGGGGATGCGCCTGAGCGCCTGAGGAGGGCAGGCATCGCGGTCGAGCAGATGCCGCTGCATAGCCTCCGAGCTCGACCCGATCCCATACTTCAGGCACGTTTCGCGCTCGGCTTCCTGCCCGAAGTGCTGGCCATCCGCCGCCGTATCCGCGAGCTTGGCATCGACGTCGTCCAGGTCGGCGGGCTGGTCAATCCCCATGCCGCGCTGGCCGCCCGCGCCGAGGGCGTGCCCGTCGTCTGGCAGCTCCTTGACACACGCGCGCCCTCGCCCGTGGCTTGGGCGTCCATGCTGTGGGTGAGAGCGCTGGCCACGGTGGTCATGCCCACCGGTCGAAAGGTCCTGTCTGCCTTCCCTGGCTGGCGGCGGATAGCCTCTCTCGTCGTCCCATTCGTGCCGCCGGTGGACACCGACACCTTTCGCCCTCGGCCGGAGCTGTGCGCTGAGGTTCGCCGGCAGTGGGGCATCGCGGACGGCGTGCCGGTCATCGGCTCCGTGGCCAACATCAATCCGCAGAAGGGCATCGCGATGCTCATCGAGGCATTCGGTCGGCTGCGCCGCGAGATCCCCGAGGCTTGCCTGGTGTTGGTAGGCGCCGAGTACGCCACGCATCGTGCCTACTCACGCGAGCTACGGCGCCGGCTAGGCGAGCTTGGCCTGGACGAGGGAGAGGCAGTGCGCTTCATGGGAGCGCAGTCCGATATCGAGCGCCAGTTGCAGGGCTTTGACCTCTTCGCGCTTGCCTCGGTGCCTCGATCCGAGGGCATCCCGACCGTACTGCTGGAGGCGATGTCGTGCGGCCTTCCGGTGGTCGCCACGGACGTCGGAGGCGTCACGGAGGTGGTGGAGGATGGCGTGACTGGCTACGTGGTGGCGTCCCTCGCTGCTGAGGCGTTCGGGGACGCGGCGGCTAAGATACTGAGCGATGCCGAGCGATCTGACGAGATGGGCCTCGCTGGTCGGGAGCGCGCCGTGGAGCGCTTTTCGGTAGAACGCTGCGCGGACATCCACGCCGGCGCTTATGAGCGTGCCCTGGGTCGTGAGGCGTTACGCGACCAGAAGCGATCGCGGCGTGGCTGATTCGAAGGTGCCGGCGGAGAACCAGCGCGCTGCTCGATCCATCGATGCACCCGACACGTATCGATCACTTCTTGGCCGTGCGCCGCTGCACCCACTCCTTCTGGCTTCCTACGCGGTGCTGTTCCTCTACGCCTCGAATATCACCGAGCTGACGGCGGGCGAGGTTCTCCAGCCTCTGGTCGGAGCGGTACTGGCCGCCGCGACCGTACTGCTCATTCTCGGCATCGCCTTCAAGAGCCTCTCTCGCGCCGCCATCGTGACCTCGGCGATGGTCGTCTCCTTCTTTGCCTATGGCCATGCGGAGGCATTCCTGGCGTCCATCGGTCTGGGTCTGCGTACCCAGCTGGTGGCATGGGCGGCGTTCGTCATGCTGGCGACATTCCTCGCCTATAGGGTCCGGCTGCTGCTGCTCCCCATCACGACTTTTATGAACGTCGTCGCATCGATCCTTGTGCTCCTGTCACTCACCACCATCGTGCCGCGAGAGATAGAGCGATCGACGGACGCGCCGCGAGGCGACGCGCCGGGTGTCGTACAGGGTGGTGGTGGTCTCGCCTCACAACAGCGCGACATCTACTACCTCGTGTTCGATCGCTACGGCTCCGAGTGGAGTCTCGACTACCACTTCGGCGTGGAGAGCGACCTTCCCGAGTGGCTGAGCGACCAGGGGTTCCAGGTGGCCACACAGAGCCACGCCAACTACCGAGCCACGGACTTCTCACTGGCAGCGACGCTCAATATGACGTACCTGGACGACTTGACGGCGCGCTACGGTCGAGATACCGGCGACCGGACTGCGGCGCGTCAGATGGTGCGCGACCACGCGGTCGGCCGGTTCATGCAGGCGCAGGGGTATCGCTACACCCATCTCGGGTCTTGGTATGACCCGACCCGGACTAGCTTGTTGGCGGATGAGTCCCGGTCCTACGATGCTGAGTCGGAATTCTCGGCGGTGATGCGCCACACGACGATCGTGCCAGCCTTCCTCCGTATGCTCGGCCACCAGGACGAAGCACTCACCCTCCGCGAGCGGCATGTGCGCATCGCGGACTTCCAGTTCCGGCAGCTGGCCGAGCTGCGGGAGGACCCTGGGCCCAACTTCGTCTTCGCGCACGTGCTCTTGCCCCACTCGCCGTATGTCTTTCGGGCGGATGGACGTCTTGTGACCAAGGCTGAGGAGGTATCGGAGCCCGAAAGTCGACTGTACGGCGGACAGTTGGCCTATCTGGACGGACGTATCAAGGCGACCATCGAGCACCTCTTGGCTGGACCCCCGGAGGAGCAGCCCATCATCATCGTCCAAGGGGACGAGGGACCGTTCGCTCGGAAGGACGTGGATTGGGAGGGCCGAGAGGCGGAGTACCTCCAAGTGCGATTCGGTATCTTGAACGCGCTCTATCTTCCCGGGGTGGCTCAGGACGCCGTTCACCCATCGATCACTTCAGTCAATACATTCCGGCTCGTGTTCTCTCGATACTTCGAAGCGGACCTGCCGCTATTGGAGGACCGCAGCTTCACCTGGCCGGATAATGAGCGCGTCTACGACTTCGTCGAGGTGACCGACTTGGTCGCCACGCCCCCTGATGTGCCTCCGTTGGATGCTGAGCCGGCCGAGGATCCCGTGTCGCCCTGAAACGGGAGACGCGCGCGAAGCCGCTGCTATCCTGCACGGAGCCGCCGGCCGGAGAGGGCCAGCGGCACCCATAGAAGGATGTATACCGATGGTCTTCGCGTACCTCGATGCCGCTTCCGGCAGCCTCATCATCCAGGCGCTCATCGCCGGCCTTGTCGCTGTACCGATCTTCTTTCGTGCGCAGTTGTCCAAAGGCGCGCATGCAGTGCGCCGCATCCTGGGGCGTGGCCGGGACTCCTCGTCCGGAGACGAGCGAGGCGCCTGATGTGCGCATCTGGCGGCCCAGCGTGGTGATCGAGACTGGCGAGCATGATGGCCTCTCGTCGGCGCTCATCTTGCGCGCCCTGGAGCGGAACGAGCATGGTTATCTGACCAGCATCGATCTCCCCAGCACTGATCTGCCACCCGGCGTGGGTGGCCCGGGCTGGCTCGTTCCAGACGGTCTCAGGTCACGGAGGCGGATCCTGCTGGGCGACAGCCGGAAGCTGCTTGCGCCGGCGGCCGCCGGGACCCCCGTGGACCTGTTCTTCCACGACTCGGACCACTCCCGTGCACACTGCGAGTTCGAGTTCCGGGCTGTACGCGGTGGGATGTCTGCTAGTGGGCTCATCGTCTCGGACGACGATGAACACGTCGACACTCTCGAGTGGCAGATGGTCAGGCACTCGGTCGATCGCGCTGCGGGTCCAGGACCACACATCGGCCTGCTCGCACCCCGCCCTTCGTCACCGGCCTGACGGCGCTATTCCCGTCGGCCATGGAACTCCGCCAGTTCGTGATCGAGGGATTGGGTCACATCAGCGCGCTGGTCATCGATGATGCAGCCGGCGTCGCGGCCGTCGTGGACCCGCGGCGAGACGTGGATCTGTACCTGGACGAGGCCAGGGCTCGTGGTCTCCGCATCAGCCACGTCGTCGAGACGCATCTGCACAACGACTACGTCTCGGGAGCCCGCGAGCTGGCGGCGACGACCGACGCTGAGCACGTGCATGCGGCGGGCGCGGAGTTGCGGCATGCCTATCGCGCCGTCCGCGGCGACGAGTCGTTCGACGTGGGAGCACTCCGCTTCCGCGTCCTGGAGACACCCGGCCATACGCCGGAGCATCTGAGCTATTCCGTTGCCGACCGGTCGCGCGCCGACGAGCCGCAGCTCCTCTTCACCGGCGGTTCCATGCTGGTCGGTGCGGTGGGCCGGACCGATCTGCTGGGTGGCGAGCACGCCGAAGGGTACGCGCGGCAGATGCACGCCTCCCTCCACGACCGACTGCTGCCCCACGAGGACTCCGTGATGGTCTTGCCCACCCATGGCGGCGATTCCCTGTGTTCCAAGGACATCGCCACCACGCCCTGGTCCACGGTCGGCTTCGAGCGACGCCACGATGCCCTGCTGGGCATCGGGGAGGTGGAGGCGTTCGTGCGCGCGCTGCTGGCCGACCAGCCGGCGTTCCCGCGCTATTTCGCCCGCATGCGACCGACCAACCAGGCGGGGCCGGCTCCGCTGGGCGACGTGCCCGGGCCGCAGCCGCTTGCCGTGGAGCAGTTACGCTCGTTACTCGGAGGGGAGGGTCTGGTCATCGATGCCCGCTCGCCGGAGGCGTATGCAGCGGGCCACATCCCGGGGTCGCTGTCCATCCCGGCGGGCAGTTCCTTCGGCACGTGGCTGGGCTGGATCGTGGCGCACGACCGGCCGCTGGTCCTGATGCTGGACTCTGTGGATGACTGGGACCGGCAGATCCGCCAGGCGCTGCGCATCGGCCATGAGAACGTCGTGGGCTACCTGGATGGCGGCCTGGATGCCTGGCGGTCGAGCGGCGGGCACGTGGAGGCGGGCGCGTTCATCAGCGTGGATGAGC
>JALZLU010000258.1 GCA_030858685.1 Chloroflexota bacterium
CCCTGACTCAATCGACCGGGACGACCACGTGGCTGGAGGTGTCGCTTGTGGCGGGAACCTATCTCGCGGCCTGCTTCTTCCCGACCGCCGCAACCGGAGTGCCGCACGCCATGATGGGCATGCACCAGGTCTTTACCGTCACCGACTAGCACCCCAACTCGCGTATGCCGCGCCCGGGCGATGCCGCCGCCGGCGAGGCGGCGCGCATAACCGCCGTAACTGCGGCGCGGAGCCGGGGCGGGACGGGCCTGGGCCTGGCGATCGTGGCCTCGCTGGTCGAGGCCCACGGCGGTTCGATCGCGATCGAGAGCGAGGTGGGGGTGGGGGCGGCCTTTATTGTGCGGCTGCCGCTGGCGGGGTAGGCGCCGACGGTTCCGGCACCGCGGACCCTGAGGAGGCGTCCAGGACTGCCGTGACGTCAGCGAGGATGCGCTCTGGCGACAGGCGCGATCCGATGTCGAAGGCAGCATCGAAGGCGCTGCCCAATTCGCTTCGAGCCTGTTCGCGCGCCCGTTCGTGAGCCCCGCGTTCGGGCCAGGATGGGGCGAAGCCAATCGAGCCCGCCAGCGTCGAGGCCGCGCCGAAGAGCCGGGTTGACAGCTCCGCATCCCCGCGCGCCATTGCCAGGGATGCGACATCCAGAACGAGGCGAACCGGCGCATCCAAGCCAGTGTCGTCCGTCATGGTCTTGCGGTACCACCCGGCTGCCGCGGCGTGGTTACCAGCCTCGGCGGCAATGAGTCCGAGGTAACGGGCGGCAACCTCGATCGGGACCGGGTGCCCTGTCGCCTGGCCGAGCGCCAAGGCGTCATCAAGGCGGGCGATCGCTTCGAGACGGTTTCCCCGTCCCCAGGATGCAGCCCCGCAGTGGGCCAGCGAGAGGGCCTCGATCTCGCGGTCACCCGCGCGCCGCGCCTCGGCCAGTGCCTCGGCAAGCGTTGCCTCACCGGCTTCGTAGGCGCCCTGATCGACCCGTTGCGCGCCAAGGGACTGGAGCATGAAGGCCACCTGGGAAGTCGCACCCAGCCGGCGAGCCAGGTCGATGCCCTCCCGCAGGGCCGCCTCGGCCCGGGTGGCGTCACCCTGATACCCGGCGTTCTCGCCCAGGTTGGCCAGAGCCTCAACGCGCGAGAGAGACGGCCGCGGATCGAGTGCCAGCGCGCGCTCGAGCCAGGCGTTGCCTTCGGTCCAGTGTCCGTTCTCGCTCCAGAAGGTACTGAGCGCCGCCGCCAGCCGCAGTAGGGGTTCCCCAGCACCCTCCTGTTCGAGCCACATCAAGGCGGCACGCAGGTTGCCGTGCTCACGCTCCAGGTGGGCGAGCCCCACCCGCGCCTCCGGGCCGCGTAATCGTGGGGCAGTGCGCTCCACAACTTCGAGGACGTAGTCCGCATGGGCGGCGCGCACCACCGCATCTTCCCCGCTGGCGGCGAGCCGCTCGAGGCCAAACTCCCGAACCGTCTCCAGCATCAGGTAACGAGGCTCGCCACCCGGATCTTCCCTGGTTTGGAGTAGGCAATTGTCCACCAGCGAGGTCACTGCCTCGAACACGTCATCGCGGCGATGAGGCTGGTCAACCGACGCGACGCTGGTGGCCTCAAGCGTGAAGCCACCGACGAAGACGGCAAGGCGGTGGAAACAGCCCTGTTCCTCGACCGACAGCAAGTCGTGAGACCAGGCGATGGTATCGCGTATTGCGCGCTGACGCTCCGGCAAATCACGCCCCCCACCGGTCAATAGGGAGAGACGACTTTCCAACCGTTTGAACAGTGACTCCGGCGGCAGCGCCTTGATCCGGACGGCGGCCAGCTCGATCGCCAGCGGCATCCCGTCCAACTGGCGACAAATGGCAGCGACGGTCGACGCGTTTCCGCTCGTGATGGCGAACCCGGGCTGGACGGCCCGTGCGCGTTCGACGAAGAGCCGCACCCCTTCGGACCGGGCAACTTCCTCCATGGAGGCACGCTCGCCGTACTCCGGCATCGCGAGGGGTGGGACGGTGCGCTCGTGTTCGCCCGAAACCCCGAGCCGAAGCCGGCTGGTCACCAGCACCTTGAGTTCAGGGCAGGTTCGCAACAGGTCCACAATGAGCGGTGCGGCCCCGACCACCTGCTCGAAGTTGTCGAGCAGGAGCAGGAC
>JALZLU010000274.1 GCA_030858685.1 Chloroflexota bacterium
CGCCGGTAGGCAGCGCGCAGTTGCTCCAGCATGGCTGAGTCGGGTGGTCGCTGCGCATACGTCGTCTCCACCTTGGCTCGCGCCACGACGGTCAACTCGTTGCGTACGCCCGGCAGCAACTCGCTCAAGCTACGGGCGTATTCGTACGCCGTCTGCGTCGGAGTAGGACCGTATCCGAAGCGTCCCGCCAGGCGCGCTATGCCGCGGTAGGCCAGATCGGGTTCCGGCGCGGGCATGCGACGGATGCGGGCCGTCAGCACCAGCAAACCGACGATGGCTAGGATCGCCGCGATGGCCAGGGCGGCGATGGGACCGGGATCGACGGCCGGTGGCGCCTGCGGTAGCGGTTCTCCTCCGGCCGGGTCGTCGGGCGTCACGGGACCGCCCCGGTTGATGTCATCGCGCGGATCCGGGATATCGAAGCGTGGCGTGGGGCGCGGCCCTTGAGGATCGCTGCTGGGCCGCGGCGTGGGCTCGCCTGCCGGTAGTCGTGTCGGCTCCTGGCCGTTCACGGCGTTGCCGGGTGTCGGGTCGAACTTGATCCACCCGTAGTTCGGGAAGTAGACCTCCACCCATGCGTGAGCGGCGCTGCGGTCGACCTCCCAGGATCCGTCTGCCAGCTCTCGACCGGGCAGGTAGCCCATGGCCATGCGTGCGGGGATCTTCTGGGTGCGCAGGAGCATGGCCATGGTCGTCGCGAAGTACTCGCAGTAACCGCGCCGGGAAGTGAGGAAGCAATCGACGACCTTCTCTCGGCCGCACAGACCGAGCACGTTCGTTTTGTACACGAAGCCGCCGTCCCGGTAGAGGAACCGCTGGATGGCCTCCGCGACGTGGTACGGGTCTCGGCGATCGTCTGGCAGCTGCGACACGATGCGATCGGCCGTCTCGTAGGTCAAGTCGCCGATGGATCCCGGCCGGATCTCCACGAAGCGGCGTATCCAGGCGGGATACTCCACGCCTGCCGCGGCAAGATCGGCCGCGGTGATCCGCTCGTCCTCGTCGGCGTCGGGGTCAGGCACCAGGGCCGTGACGGTGTAGCTCTCGCCGGGGTCGATGGCATCCTGCATGTCCACCGCGATGAGCGGCCCACCCGGCCCATTGGTCAGGACCTCCGCGTCCCGATCGAGGGCCAGTGGCGTCTCCGGCGAGATGACCGTCCCGCCCGCCAGGTCGACGGAGGTCACCGTCAGCGTGATGCGCTCGCGACCCTCCTCCTCCAGGACCGAGTCGTAGCTAGCCTCCAGCAGCTCCGCCCCGGCCGGCACGTCGAGCCGCGAACGGTCCAGTTGCTGCCACGTGAAGCCGTCGAAGTGGTCATACACGGCGCCACGCCAGTAGTGACCTTCCTCATCCGTGGAGGTGTTTCGAAAGACGACGTCCGTCGACGATTCCCAGATGCCGCGGATGGTCTGGCTGGAGCTGAACAGGCCGCTTGGGCCGCGCGAGGCGCCGGTCACACCGCCCACCCATCGGTTGACCTCCAGACCGATGGAAAGGAGGTGCTCATCCGCGTTGCGCCAGGCGTTGGCCAGCGGCGCGGAACTGGCCGTGGCGGCAAGCACGATGGAGCCTGACAGGGTGAGCAGCACGAAGGCCAGACCGCCGCGCATGAACAGCCCGGACACATAGCCGGCATCCCCGATCCGACGCATCCGCCAGCCCTCGCGCTGGGTGAGCAGGTTCATGCGGACGAGCAGCAACATCGCAGCCGCGCTGAAGATGATGAGGTGGGCGTACTGGAACCGGATGGTGATCGACATGTTGATGAGCAGGCCCAGCCCCGCCGCCACCACGGCCGGCATGGCCCGTCCACGTCGGAAGATGTTGAAGGCGGCGAACTGACCGATAGCCCACACGAGTGTGCCCAGCAGCAACAGGAATACGGACGTCTCCGCGGAGCGGATGCCCAGGATGACCAGGTCGGTATAGAAGATCACCGTGGACTCGCCAAGCGCTCGGAGGCGGTCTTGCAGATCGGGCGCGGCGGAGATCGCCTCGCTCACCATGACCAGCAGGAAGGCGGATCCCAGCACGGCGCCGAGCGCATGCGCGATCACCGGGCGCAGGCGCGACTTGGCCAGGACGAAGCCGATCAGACCGGCCATCACGACGGCCAGCGGCAGGAACCCGGTCTGGCGTCCGTCGCTCGGTCCGAAACCGGCCCAGTTGGCATCGTCGACGGCCACGGCCATCGTGACCAGCATGATCATCAACAGTGCCAAAGAGGTCCAACCCTCGCGGGGCGAACGCACGGTGTCGGGAT
>JALZLU010000401.1 GCA_030858685.1 Chloroflexota bacterium
GTGCTCATCGGCTTCGGCCATCCCACGATCCAGGCCATCATCGCGCGCGTCCTTTCCATCAGCGCGGTCGATACGGACGTGTCGGCGCGCGCCAGGGGGGAGCTGCTCGGCGAGGTCGTTCCGCAGGCCACCAATCCCGATTCTGCCCTTGGCCACGGTCTGGGGCAGGCCGGTCTGGCCAGCGATCTGGGTGGATCGACTCCGTTGGCCTCGGCGGACAACGGCTACCTGGCCGTGCTGTACCAGAGCGGACCCCTCGGCCTGGCCTTGCTCATCGTGACGCTGGCCATCCTCCTCTTCCTGGCCGCGCGCAGCACGCGACGTGGCCTGCCCGGAGCGCCCCTGGAGCTGGCCTTGGTCTTCTTCTTCATCGTGCTGCACTTCTTCAATGACGCCCTGTACGGGATGCGCGGCGCCATGCTCTGGTACGTGGCGGGACGGATCCTGGCCGGAGCGTTCGCTGAACGGCGCAGGCCGGTCGATGCCTGACACCGCCAAGGGTCCGGGCGCGAATGGGTGGCAGCCGACGGCCATAGAGGGCGTGCTGCGTACTCGCCTGACGCGACACGCGGACTCGCGTGGCAGCTTCACGGAGCTGTGGCGCGCCAGTTGGACCGAGGGGCTGGCAGACAGGGACTTCGTGCAGTCCAATCGCTCCCGCTCGGCGAGCGGCGTGCTGCGCGGCCTGCATCTGCACCGACGCCAGGCCGACCTGTGGATCGTGTCTGGCGGGCAGGCGTTCGTGGCGCTGGTCGACGTGCGCGCGGCGGTGGCCGGAACGGGCCCGCCGCATGCCGTCACGCTGGATCTGGGTCCGGATGAGGCGGTCTACATCCCGCGTCTCGTGGCGCACGGGTTCCTGGCCCGTTCAGAACTTGAGCTCATCTACTTCGTGACGAATGAGTTCGACGCGTCCGATGAACTGGGCTTCCGCTGGGACGATGCCGAGGTGGGTGTCGCGTGGCCCATGGCGGAACCGGTGCTATCGCAGCGGGACGCCGTCGCACCTCCCTTCAGCGTCGTGCTGGAGGATCTCCGTCAAGCAGCGCAGAGCGAGCGCGCGTAACCGTCCGAAGCTGGTCGCCACGGCGGCAGGCGGACGCCCAGCGACTCGGCCAGCGAACAGTCGAGCACGCCCCAGCTGGGCGGCACTGAGGCCCGGTCCCAGGCTGAACCGGGGATGGCCTCCATCGGACCGTGGCGCGCGCAGGCCTCCAGGATGGTCCGAGCCCATTCGAAGCGCGAGGCCCGCCCGCCATTCGCCAGGTGATACGTGCCGCCCTCGACGCGCTCCAGCAGCGCGACGATGCCGTCTGCGAGGTGCTGCACGGACGTGGGCGAAGCCACCTCGTCGCTCACAACGCGCAGCGCGGCCTCCGGGTCGAGGCGGTCTCGAGCGGCCAGGATCTTGGCCGGGAAGTCGTTGCCCGGCGGGCCGTACAACCAGGATGTGCGGACGATCCAGAGTCCCCCGGCACCATCGTCGCGGCTTCCGTACGCCTCACGGGCGCGGCGCTCGCCTGAGAGCTTCGACGCTCCGTAGGCGTTGGGCGGGTCGACCGCATCGGACTCGACGTAGCCTGCGCTGTCCAGCCGTCGCCCATCGAACACCTCGTTGGTGGACACGTACAGCAAACCGGCCCCGGCTGCGGCACAAGCCTCCGCCAGCTCAGCCGTAGCGCTGCCGTTGCGCCGCTCGGCTGTGGCCGGATCCTTGGCACAGCCATCAACGTCCGTCCACGCCGCTGCATGGAGGACCAGCACGGGTCGATCCCGATCGACGAGGTCAGCTGCCACGCCCGCGCGGTCCAGGTCGTAGTCCGGGCGACTCCAGCTGCGAGCATCCAGACCGCGCGCGTGCAGCACGGCCACCATGGCCCGACCGAGGCGTCCACCCGCACCGGTGACGGCGATCGGTCCGGACGGGATCACGCGGGCGTCGACTCGGCCAGCCTGCGCTCGTACTGTCGGGCGTAGTAGTCCGTGAACTCGCCGTCCTTCCGTCCGCGCCACCAGGTCTGGTTGTCTTGATACCAGTCGATGGTGCGGGCCGCCCCGTCCTCGAAACTGACCGCGGGGCGCCAGCCGAGCTGTGCAAGGCGGCTGCCATCCATGGCGTAGCGGCGATCGTGGCCGGGCCGGTCGGCCACTTGGCGGACCAG
>JALZLU010000324.1 GCA_030858685.1 Chloroflexota bacterium
CTACTGCTTTGATAGCGCGCAGAAAATGGCGCAAAGATGAGGCCCGAACGGGCCCCCGTCTGTCCGCCGATTTGGCGGCGAAATCAGCCTTTTGCGGCCGCATTCTGGAGAGAGCCTTGGTCCGGCGCTTTTCACAGATGTGGCTGTCGTCCATTCCAAACACCACCAGCTTGCGGACCTGCCAGCAGAGACGCTGAAGCTGAACACCGCCGTGCCGGAATTCGAGGAGCATTTGCGCCCAGCGCGGCTGTGCGAGATCGGCGCAAAGCTGGAGCGGCGGCTGCAGGACGAGCAGCACAGCCGGGCGCGGAGGGCCTTCCGCGCGCCGAAGATCCGGCTGCCAGAGGGGGTGTGAGGAGACTTCGCAAACGGTCGGTGCCTGTCTTCCCTGGTCACTTGGCGGTGCGAGCCCTCACGGTCTAGAAGACGCACCAATCTGCGGTCGGGCACCGCCTTTGGGGGAAATGCGCCGTGACGATGAATCGCCGCTTTCTGTTGGGCGTCGCGCCCTTGGTCGGGCTGCTGCCGCAACGGCGCAGCCTGGCGCAATCTGCCGATGGGTTGATCCGCCTGGGTGCCCTCACCGACATGTCCGGCACCTACCGTGACTTAGACGGTCCCAACGGGACAGCCTGCGTCCAGCAGGCGATCGCGGAAATCATGGCCGAAACGCCAGGTCTTCGGGTCGAGATCGTCGTTGCGGACCATCAGAATCGTCCTGACATTGCAAGCGCCATCGTGCGCGAATGGTTTGACCGAGGCGCGGTCGATGCGTTGGTGCAAGTCGGCAACACTGCTGTCGCCCTGGCCGCGAATACTGTCGCGCGCGAGAAGGACAGTAATTGCTCACGCCCCTGATTTGGTTGCTGCTACGCAGCAGTCAGCAAGGGCTGTCCATCGAGGGTGAGGCGGAGGGCATGGAGGATGCCGACGCCACGTCGTCGGGCGGTTTCGAGGACCGAGCGGACGTCGGCGTAGAGGTTGGCGCCCCAGGCGGATCGAAAGCCGTTGGTGATCTTGCGGAAGATGACGCAGGGCCGCAGGGCCTGTTCGGAGCCGTTGTTGGTGGGTGACACCTCGCGGTGGGTGAGAAAGACGAACAGGTTTTGGCGGAAGCGCTTGATGATGCGCTGCAGCTTCAGCCCCGGCTTGTTGTCCGGCACGATCTTGAGCAGGTCGTCGAGCGTGCGTTGGAGCCGGCCGTGGTAGGCGACCAGGGTGGTGTCGGCGAGCACCGGACGACGGTGGCCGATGCGCACAGCCCGTTGCAGCAGATGCTTCATGCCGGGGGCGAAGGCGGCATCGCCGGCATCCATCGCGTACTGGATGTCGCGCAGCAGATGAGCGAGGCAGACCTGATGGTCCCTGCTGGCCCAGCCCATCTGGGCACCAAGGCGGTCGGAGATCCAGACTGCAGGGCGGACATCGCCGAGGAACTCGCCCACCACCGCCTTGCCGCGCGACGGGCGGATCACGAAGCAGGCGCTGTCGGCGTGGTGGAACACCCAGGTCCAGAAAGTCTTCTTGCCAACCCGCACACTGGTCTCGTCGGAGGCCAGCACGGTGCTGGACAGCAGGCGCTGCTTGATCAGGCTGGTCTGCGCCGCGAAGGCCGGCGCGCTGTCCTCCAGCAGGTTGGCCAACGCGCCCTCGCTGATCTCCAGTCCGAACAGGTCGCGCATCAGCCGCGCCAGGCGCTCGAACGGGATGGCCTGACCGAAGCGCAGGTAGAGTGCGAAGGCGCGCAGGTTGGGCCCGAACGGCGAGCCTGGCTGCAGCCCGGCCGGGGCGGTCGCCTTGAAGCGACCAGCACAGCACGGGCACACGCCGCCATGCAGGATCACGCGCGTCACGTCCGGCTTGATCTCGGGGATCTCGATGCGGTCGTAGGCCTGCACCGCCACCTGGGCCACGCCAGTCACGTCGGCGCGGCAGCGGGGGCAGTGCTCCGCGCGCACCTCCGCGCATCGGGTCGGGTTGGGGTGAAGCGGGCGGTGCGCCCCGGCATGGACCCTAGCCTTCGGGCTCGCCTTGCCGTCCCCGTTCGCCTTATGACCCTGCGACGGCGGCGTGCCGGAGTTGCCGGGCGTCTTCGGCGGCGCCTGCAGCTTATCCCGCAGCGCGGCGTTCTCGGTCTCCAGGGTGATGATCCGCGCCAGCAGCGCCGCATTCTCGCCCTTGAGCGCTTCTACCCGCGCCGCCAACGCCTCGACCTGCGCCAGCAGCGCGGAGATCAGCGCGTCCCGCTCGGAGGACGACCGCGCAATGAGGTCAGAGGACTGGGCCACGGACAGGGTGACTCACGGCACGCTCCCCAGCGCAATAGAAATCTACCAACAGGGCTTCTTCGCACCCGTCACACGCAAGCCCTGACCATGGTCAGGGGACGTGAGCAATTACACCGAGCGCATGGCGGCGAATATCTCCGCGCCGACCACGGTTCGAAA
>JALZLU010000352.1 GCA_030858685.1 Chloroflexota bacterium
GGTATGGCCATCGGTGGCGGTGGCGGCCTGATCGGCATCATCGCGCTCGTGCTCATCACCGTCCTGGGCGGTGGGAACGGCGGCGGTGCGGCGGGCGGGCTGGACTCGATCCTCAACCAGCCCATCGGGCCAGGCGCCAGCGGCGAGAACGACCTGTCCGAAGAGTGTCGCACGGGCGCCGACGCCAACGAGCGCGAGGACTGCCGCATCGTCGGATTCGTCAACAGCATCAACGACTACTGGACAGACGCGTTCGGCCAGGAGGGATTGCGCTATCGCGAGGCCTCCACGACTCTCTTCGACGGACCGATCCAGACGGGCTGCGGGCAGGGCTCGCCCGCTACGGGTCCGTTCTACTGCCCTGCCGACGAGACCATCTACATCGACCTGGGCTTCTTCCAGACGCTGCAGGAGCGACTGGGCGGCTCGGACGGGCCCTTCGCGCAGGCCTACGTGGTGAGCCACGAGTACGGGCACCACGTCCAGAACCTGCTGGGGGATCTGGGTGCGCGCGACCCCGGCGCTGAGGGCGGTTCGGTGCGCACGGAACTCCAGGCCGACTGCTACGCGGGCGCCTGGGCAGCGAACGCGGCGGACACGGGCTTCCTGGAGCCGCCCACGCAGGCCCAGATCACCGATGCGCTGGAGACCGCCGCGGCGGTCGGCGACGATCGCATCCAGGAGGCCTCGGGCGGAGGCGTCGACCCGCACACCTTCAGTCATGGCACCTCGGAGCAGCGTCAGGAATGGTTCCAGCGCGGCTACGAGAGCGGCCAGCAGGGCGACTGCGACACCTTCCGCGTCGACATCTAGCGCCGGCGCCGCGCGGGCGGTAGCCCCATCGGCGAGCCTCGACCCGTACGAGTAGCACCTGTCCGCTCCATACCGGACTGCCTAGCATCGGAAGGGTCAGACCCTACCAAGCGAAAGCAGCCCCATGGACACCGTCGACCGCCAGGTCTCCGCTCCCGCTCGGCTCGCGCCCACGGCGCCCGTCCTGCCCGTGACACCAGCCGCGCCAATAGCGCCCGCAGCCCCCGCCCGACCACCGCGCGTGTTCCCCCTCGCCGCCGGCCGCGCCCGCCAGCTGCGGCTGATGGCCGCCTTCGTGGGTGCGCTTGGCGTGGCCACCAGTGCCGCGCTGCTGGCCATGGGCAGCGGCCCGGCCTCGGATCCGACGCGACTCGTGGCGGCGCTCGTGCCGGAGATCGCTGCGGCCATCGTGGTCACACTGCTCATCCGTCAGATCGCTCGGGTGCGGCTCATCGTCACCGAAGATGGCGTCGAATACCACGGCTTCGGCGGCTCGATCCGCGCCCGCTGGGATGACATCGTGGCACTCGGTCCGGTCGCTAACGGCCCGCTGATGGGGTACGGCCTGCTGGTACGCAACGCCATGGAGCGGGGATCCCTGCTGTCGCGGCTGGGCGGCACGCGCGTCGGTGACGGCCGCGGGCAGCCTGAGCGCGGCATCCCGCTCGAGCCCTTCGTGATGCCGGTGCGCGGCTCCTGGTTGGAGCTCGAGATGCGCCGTCGCGCACCACGCCTGGGCGTGGCCGATGGAGGGACTGCCTAGCCCAGAGGTCAGAGTCAGACCGGGACGGAACCGGGGCTGGACTCGATGCCCGCTCGAGAGTCTGATGGACCCAGTGAAAGATGTGTCTCGTCCCCGCCTCCTCCTCGGGGTCCGCAGACACGACATAGAGCCGGTCGAAGCGCCGGTCGAAGGCCCGTCAACCTCTCCGACGACCGACGACCGATCGACCGGCTCTACGTACGTCTTCCACCTGGCGCCTGGCCGCCGACGGATCGCGTGGGCGGCGGCCCGGTGCGCTGGGGCTTGGTCACCCGGGCCGGATCGATCCTGGCACGACCGGCGGAGATCAGGGCCTCCGGCTTCATGCGCCGGCTTGGACTGACCGCCTCGCGCGACGTCGTGCCGCTGGTGCCCTTCGCCGATCCGCTCTCCGGATCCGAACTTGAGGCACGCCTGCTTCAGCACTCACCCCGGCTCTTCGCCGGCCCCTGGACCGACTGGCCTCCGCTCACGCCTAGCTAGCGGCTCTCTCGCCGGCGGAGGAGCGCAATCGGCGGCGTTACCAGCAGATGTCGGCAAAGCCGGCCCTGACGCCGTTGGAGTCATCCCCAGCGTGTCCACGGATGGTCCACCGACGCTCCACCAAGCCGTCCACAGCCTCTGCAGTCCGTGGACCTTGCTCCACCACATGTAGTGCACCGATTCAACCGGTAGCCGCTACATCTTGTGTCTCGGGCCTTGACAGTGGCCCACCACGGGAGTAGCGTGCGAGGTCCGCGTCAGAGCTTCGTGGGGCGTCCTGCGGGACGACGAACAGGGCATCCAAGGTGGAGGAGAGCGTCATGGGTCGAGCGGCCGGCAAGTCGAGCACCAAGGACAGCAAGGGTTCCGCAGCGGTGCTCACGCGTCGATCGGTCGGGGCGGCCCCGGTGGCCAGCTCCCCCTCCCCCGCCGCCCAGCTGCATCCCGCCATCGACGCTGATGGTCGCTTCACCGGTGCCGGCGCGCGCGGCCTGACCTTCGAGCGTCGCTGGACCACACCCGGCGTCCATCCCTACGATGAGGTCGCCTGGGAGCAGCGCACGGCGTCGATCAGCAACGAGTCGGGCAAGAGCGTCTTCGAGCAGACGGACGTGGAAGTGCCCGCCTCCTGGAGCCAACTGGCAACCAACGTGGTGGTCAGCAAGTACTTCCGCGGCCACATCGGCACGGCCGGCCGGGAGCGCTCCGTGCGCCAGCTCATCGACCGCGTGGTCAACACGATATGCGGCTGGGCGGCCACGCAGCACTACTTCGCCACGGACGCCGACCTGGACACCTTCAAGGCGGAGCTGACGCACCTGCTGCTGCACCAGAAGATGGCCTTCAACTCGCCGGTCTGGTTCAACGTCGGCGTGGAGCCCAGGCCCCAGTGCTCGGCCTGCTTCATCAACTCGGTCGACGACAACATGGGCTCGATCATGGACCTGGCCAAGAC
>JALZLU010000380.1 GCA_030858685.1 Chloroflexota bacterium
GCCCGCACCGGTCGGCCTCCGATATCGGCGCCGGTCGCGGCGGCCCCGCCGCTCGTCGCAGCGTGGGCACCGCTGGCCGCAATTTGTGACTACACTCACAGCCGGACCTTGACCCGTCCCCACGCGACCGCTTGTCTCAGGGCTCGTCGGGTGGCATGGGCCCCCGTCGCGGAGCCGGCGGGGGACGGTCTCCGCCTGATCGCCAGCCCCTGACACGGAGGACTCGATGGACATGCAACAGCGCCAGGACTACTGGCGCAGGAACCTACGGCTGATGGCAGTACTGCTGACGATCTGGGCGCTGGTCTCCTTCGGCGCCGGGATCATCTTCGTCGAGCCGCTCAACAACATCGTGATCGGCGGCTTCCCGCTCGGGTTCTGGTTCGCCCAGCAGGGCTCGATCATCGTGTTCATCGCGCTGATCGTCATCTACGCGGTGCGCATGGACAAGCTCGACAAGGAGTTCGGCGTGGACGAGACCGAGACGCCGCAGGTGGGGGGTCACTGATGAACGACATCCAGATCTGGACCGCGGTCTTCGTGGCCATCACCTTCAGCATCTACATCTACATCGCCTACGCCAGCCGGGTCTCGACCACCGCCGGCTTCTACGTGGCCGGCGGCGGCATCCCCGCCTGGGCGAACGGCGCCGCCATCGCCGCGGACTGGATGAGCGCCGCGTCGTTCATCTCGCTGGCCGGCATCCTCGGCCTGGCCTACAACGGCTACGCGGGCAGCGTCTTCCTGATGGGGTGGACCGGCGGCTACGTGCTGCTGGCCCTGCTGCTGGCCCCCTACCTGCGCAAGTTCGGCAAGTTCACCCTTCCCGAGTTCGTCGGCGACCGGTACTCCGAGACCGCACGCCTCGTCGCCGTGCTCGCCGCCATCGTCGTGTCCTTCGTCTACGTCGCCGGCCAGATGGGCGGGGTCGGGCTGGTCTTCCAGCGCTTCCTGGGCGTCGGGACGACCACGGGCGTCATCATCGGCATGATCATCGTCTTCTTCTACGCCGTGCTCGGCGGCATGAACGGCATCACCTGGACCCAGGTCGCGCAGTACTCGGTGCTGATCGTGGCCTACCTGATCCCCGCCGTGGCCGTCTCCTTGAAGGTCACCGGCATCCCCATCCCGCAGGTCGGCTTCGGCACGATCCTCGACGAGCTCAACGGCCTCCAGGCCGACCTCGGTCTGGCCTCCTACACCGCGGCGTTCTCCACCGACGCCTTCAACATGTCGAACATGTTGCTGATCACGGCCTCGCTGATGTTCGGCACGGCGGGCCTGCCGCACGTCATCGTGCGCTTCTACACCGCCAAGAGCGTGCGGGCCGCCCGCTTCTCGGCGGTCTACGCCATCGTCTTCATCGGCATCCTGTACCTGACCGCGCCGTCGGTGGCCGCCTTCACCAAGCTCCAGATGATCCAGGATCTCCAGGGCGCCACGCTCGGCAGCGCCCCGTCCTGGTTCGGCAGCTGGGCCGACGTCGGCCTGATCACCGCCGCGGACGGCAGCTCGCTGGCCGACGCCCCCGCCAGCACCCCGATCGCCTTCGACGACCTGTTCATCAACAACGACATCATCGTGCTGGCCGCCCCCGAGATCGGCGGCCTGCCCGCACCTATCGTCGGCATCGTCGCCGCCGGTGCCCTGGCCGCGGCGCTGTCGACGGCATCGGGCCTGATGCTGGTGATCAGCTCCTCGATCGCCAACGACCTCTACTACAAGCGGATCAACCCGCAGGCCACGGAGGCCAAGCAGCTGCTCGTCGGGCGCTTCGCGATGGCCGGTGCGATCCTGGTGGCCGGTTACCTCGGCATCAACCCTCCCGGATTCGTCGCCCAGGTGGTCGCCTTGGCGTTCGGGCTCGCGGCGGCCAGCTTCTTCCCGATCCTGGTGCTCGGGATCTTCTGGAAGAAGACGACCGCGATGGGCGCCTCGGCCGGCATCATCACCGGGCTCACGGTGACGCTGGCCTACATGATCTGGACCATCGACATCTACGGCAACTCCGATGGCATCCTGGGGATCCCGGAGACCGGCTTCGGCACGGTCGGCATGCTGATCAACTTCATCGTCACGATCAGCGTCTCGATGTTCACCCCGAAGCCCTCCCTGGCCATGCAGGAGC
>JALZLU010000398.1 GCA_030858685.1 Chloroflexota bacterium
GCGGGTCACATCCAGCATGTCGGCCGCATCCTCGTCGCGATGCAGGTCGAGGTGCGCCTCGATGCGAGCCTCGTCGCCGTCCACGCCGCGCACTCGGACGCTTCCCGACACGGTGCGCAGCACAAGCGAGCCCGTCTCTCCGATGCGGTGAGCGATGGTCTCGCTGTCACCCCTGGTCATGGTCGCCCTCCTGGGGTTCGCCGCGCAGGGCAGCAGCCGCCTCGTCGGCGCCGATCTCACGGCGGGCCAGCCGCTCCAGGATCGTGCGTCTGGTATCCGGGTCCGCGCCGGCGCTCCGCGCGCTAGCGGTGTCCGCATCGGCCGCGGCTCCCTCCTCGCCGCTCAGGCCCAGCGAGCGGACCAGCGCATCGACGCGGCCACGGATGGTGGGGTACGAAAGCCCCAGCTCGCGCTCCATCTCCCGCAGGTTGCCGCGTGATCGGAGGAAGCTCTCGAGCAGTGCCAGCTGCTCTCGAGAGAGCCGGCCGAAGCGGCCCACGCTGAAGTCACCTTCGAGGGTGGTGCCGCACTCCCGGCAATGGAGCCGGGTGACGCTCAGCTCGTGCTGGCAGACGGGGCAGGTCGCGATGACATCGTGAGCCATCCGTCAGCGCGACCCTTCAGCGCGCCGCCGCCCGCCCCTGGGCGCGGGCTCCGACCAGCGTGGGTGCGTCTGTCGCTGGGCGGGCCGGCTGTCGCGACGCAGGGCTGCGTGGTCCGGGGTGAGCCAGCGGTGATCGAACATCGTAGGTGCCTCCAATGGCGGGACGGGTCGTGCTGAGCCGTCGGAGGCATTGTGCACCGACACTTGCGAGATGTCAATAGCAAACTCAACAATGTGAAAAGTGCGCTTTACATGTCAGGGGGACTGTCAGGCGCGTTCCCCCGCGACGAGCCCTGCCAGGCCACTACTCCGCAGGGACCCGGTGGAAGAGGGAAGCATCAGCACGGCCGGGCAGGACCCTGATGAGTGCCGCCGGCCGGAGGCCCATCGTGGTCTGTGAGAGAGGCCCTTCCAGCGTCACGGAGTCGCGCGAGCTGGACGACTCCACCACGCGCGCCAGGGCACCTGGGGTCAACCCCGCCTGCTCGAGGTAGAACAGGAGCTCCGCGTCCTCCTCAGCCTCCTCGGTGATGCGGTAGATGGTGACCTCCTCGCCGGCGCCCACCTCGCTGAGTCGGATACCGGCCGGACGGCTGCGAGCCGCCGATGCGTTGATGGGATTACCGTGCGGGCAGGTCGGCGGATCGCCCAGCAAACGCGCGATGCCTGCCTCCACGCGCGGCGAGATGGCGCCCTGGAGGCGCGCTGCCTCCTCATCCGACTCCGCCCAGCCCAGCCCGATGACCCTTGTCAGGAGCCACTCCAGGAGGGCGTGACGCCGGAAGATGGTGTCCGCCGCTGTGATGCCCGCAGTCGTCAGTGCCAGGGAGCGTTCCGGGGAGACCGTCACGAGGCCATCGTGTGCCAGCCGCCCCACCATCTCCGAGGCGGCCTGGGTGGTGACGCCCAACTTGCGGGCGAGGGATGCGGCCATGGCCGGACCACCGCCGCCAGTCATCCAACGCAGGGCCAGAAGGTATCCCTGACCAGCTTCCGAGACCTCTGCCGGCGTTCCGTCATCACGTCGTCGACTCACCGCGTCATGGTATCGCCGCGCCTCACTCAAGTTGCCTTGAGTAGGCAATGCAAGGACCCTTGACCGCTTGCCCTGGGCAGGCTAGGATGCGCGTCGAAATCCGACTCGTCGGCTCGGGATCAGTGTTGGAGGCTAGAATGGAACGGTTGGGTCGCGCCCTTGCAACCGCGATGATCGGTGTCGCACTCGTCGCTGCCTGCAGCGCGGCGCCGGCGCCAGGAGCCTCGTCCGGCCCGGGCACGTCACCCGGCCCGAACATCTCACCCACGGTGCCCTCCCAGACGGGCGCCTCTTCCGAAGCGCCCAGCGGCAGCCTGACGGTTTACTCGGGTCGGTCGGAGGAGTTGGTGGCACCGCTACTGGAGGAGTTCGAGACCGCCTCCGGCATCGACGTGGAAGCTCGCTACGGTGACACGGCCGAGCTCGCCGCGCTCATCCTGGAGGAGAGTGATGCGGGCCGCATCCAGGCCGACGTCTTCTTCGCGCAGGACGCCGGCGCGCTGGGCGCCATCGCCGAGGCGGAACTGTTCGCCCCGCTGGACGAGGCCGTGCTGGAGCGGGTCGATGCTCGGTTTCGGGACGATAACGGGCGCTGGGTGGGGGTCAGCGGCCGGGCTCGTGTGCTGGCCTACTCAACGGAACGCCTCTCCCAGGACGAGCTGCCAGCCTCCATCACCGAGC
>JALZLU010000400.1 GCA_030858685.1 Chloroflexota bacterium
GTCGAGAGCAGGCTGAAGACGGCCCACTCCAGGCGGTCGGCGAGGGGCAGCCGCGCGGCCTCGATATCCGACGCATCGCGCAGCCACCAGCGACCAGGCTCCAGCTCCAGGAGCCGCGGATGATCCGGTCGGCGCAGCTCACCGAGCACGATCTCCAGCAGCAGCTTCACCGGGTCCGAGCTGGAGCCAGCGCGCGCCCAACGGTCGTACAGCATGCCGCCATCCAGGGCGTCATCGATCGCCGCCGCTTCGTCGGCTGCCGCTGGTTCGTCGGTGCCTGCCGCCGCGGGCTGGTCGCCTGTCGCCGCGGGTTCGTCGGTGCCTGTCGTCGCGGATCCGTCGGTGCCTGTCGGCGGCCCGTCACTGCCGGCCCCCGGGGCACTGGCCGCTGCCCGCGCGCCGCCTCGTATCGGGATGCGCGCGTCGCGCCACTGGGTCGAGGCACGGTCGTCCGCTGGGGGGCTGGCAGTCACCTCGCCGAAGAGCCCCGTGGCCTCGGCAGGATGCTCCGCCCGCGCCTCCGTCTCGGCGAACGTGCGCGTGCCGACCAGCCGGCGTAGGTGGCCAAGGCGATCGAGCCCGATGAGCACCTCACCCAGGAGCCGCTCGTAGCGTGCCGGTTCGCCGCGCGCCTGCAGCACGCCGACCGCGACATCACTGACCGCTCGCTCGACCGCCGAAAGCTGGAAGGGTCCGTCTGTGATCGAGGCGTCGGGCGGCGACGTCTCGTCGATGGCCGAGAACTCGAGCGTGCCGGCGATCTCGTCGCCGACCTCGGCCAACACGGCATCGGACAGTCGGAAGCCCGCGCCGACACCGCCCAGCACGCCCGCCGCCAGCCCGGCGGGGCCGGTACGATCCAGGATGAGGACCACTTCTCCATCTGGCGCCAGCACCGTCCGAGCCGCCGCCAGGGAACGGCGCAGGACCGCCACGTCCGCGCCCCACTCGCTCGCCGTGAGTGGCCCGAAGATGCCCTCGAGTGGCAGAGCCTCGGCCGCCGCCCGACCCAGCACGATGGATGTGGCCAGGTAGGCGAAGCCCAGATTCTCGGCGTTCCAGTGGATGGGCGGCTGTGTGAGCACCAGTCGGATGCGAGAGCGTGGGTCGAGCCGGCCGGGCATGATCGGTCGGTCGAGTCGGAAGGAAGGTCCGGTACGCTGGGCGGCGGCAACCGCGTCGTGCAGCACGACGTTGGAGGATCCGTCCACGAGGGCGGTCATGTCGCTGCCGAGGCGGGACTGGATATAGCCGCCGGGCACGCTCTCCAGGCGCTGCACGAAGGAGCGCACCTGCCTCAGGCCCTCTTCGAACAAGAGCCATGGGTTGCGCTCTCGCCATCCACGATCGATGGGTGCCCTCAGCGTGCCGGCCGTGATGCGCAGGGCCTGGAGCCGGCCGGGCTGGCGGTTCAGCCGCGAACAGGGGATGAGAGCGTGGACCAGCGCCAGCCGCAGGGCAGCCTGGATCGGCGCGGCGCGCAGGTCCAGCTCGAGGCGCTCGGCCAGGATGTCGAACGCCTCGAGGGTCCGCGGTGTGTACAGATCGAGCAGCTGTCCGGGCAAGGGGTGCCCGGGCTCGGGCGCCGGGAACCTGCCCCGGAGCCGCTCGCGAGAGGTGCTGGCAGCACGGGTCATGCGCTGGGCGCGGCGGATGTCGTCGGCATCGACGGGAACGGTCCGCCCTTCCTGCGACCTCGACCGGTCACCGCAGCCAGCGCAGTGGTAGGACTTGCGGGCGGGCACGGTCGCCTCCGCCTCCCACTGGTACTCCTCCACGATCACCGGCCGGCCGCATGTCGCACAGGTCGATGTGAATGGTTCCAGGATCGCCTGGCGGACCCCTGTGGCGCCGCGCGGATGGATGGCCAGTGCGCTCAGCGCCGCATCCAGGTGGCGCAGGTCCGGCGGTCGCAGGACGAGTTCCGCCTGGAGCCGAGTGAGGGCGATGGACTCGACGTCATAGACGCGACGCAAGCGATTGACCGCACCACGCGCGATCCAGGCGCCGCGGCCGTGCAACTCGATGATCACGTCACCGCCCGACGTGCGCGCCTCGATCTCGGCCGCCACGAGGTTCTCTGGTGGCGGCGGCGCGAGCCGCTCGAAGGCCGGCAGGACCGGGCCACGGTGTGGCCGGATCAGCGGGGTCAGCGGCTCGGCCATCGCTCGTGAGTCTAGCGGCGGGACATCGAGGCGCGGCGTTCGTGCCACGATGATGGCCGATCGCGGCTCCACTGCCGCTCGGCGACGCCTCGCCTTCCGTCAACTGTCCGTGAGACGGGCGTTAACCGAGCCGATCGGCGCGCCCAGCCCGCGTCCGGCGCCGAATCAGCCGTCAGAGGCTAACAAATGCGGTGACTCGACTCAAGGCAACGCCTTTCGGCTCTCGACATCGACTTAAGGTCCACCTGGCGGACATCTGACGGCAACTCGGCGAAGGCGCGCACCCGCCCAGATCAGTTCTCGTCGAGGTCGTCCGAGTCCTCGACTTCGAAGGCCTCGTCGGCCGTGACGTCGACTGGCAGCACCGAGCCGATGTCCTGGACCTCGTCGTCGTCCTCGTCGAGCTCCAGATCCTCCAGCTCCATCTCCTCGCGCACGAGGGTGCCCTTGGTGTACGGGCGCAGGTCGCTGACCTTGGCGGCCGTGGGGAAGGAGACCTTGCCGAAGTTGCGCGGGTCCTGGTAGACCTCGCGGATGATCAGCCGAACGTCGCGATCGCCCAGGCTGGTGACTCCGGCGGAGTACTTGTTGCCCTCTGCGACGAGCTTCAACAGACGAGCGGCCACGCGCGGCTCGCAGTAGCCGATGTGCATGCCATTCGATGCGGCGGCCAGGCGAGGACCCTCGGGCGCAAGCTCGACGAGGTCGCCTGGGTTCACCTGTGCCAGCTCGCGCGGGCTGACCAGGTCGACCAGATGCGCGAAGCCGGTCTTGCCGGTCTCCTCCACGAAGATGCTCACCGGCGCCTTGCTGCCCGGCTTCGCTGCGATGGTCTTCTTGCCGGCCTCAGCCATGAGCACGCGCAGGCGGTTGATGTTGCGCTCAGCGATGCGGCTGGTGGGATCGATGGCCAGAGCGGCCTGATAGTGTTCCCGAGCCTGGGCCAGCTCGCCCTGTTCCCAGAAGGCCTTGGCCAGGCGATTCTCGGCCTCGCTGTCAGGACCTGCCTCCAGGATGCGCTGGTTGATCTCTGCCGCGTTGACCCAGTCGGCGGCTGTCGCGGCGGCGATGGCCTGCTCGGTCAGTTGGCGCTTGAGGCGCGTCGCGTTGATGGCCTGGTTGGGGCTCGGGCTCTCAGTGAGCGAGTTGAAGCTCATGCACTCCTCGGGATGGGCGGATCGAGCCGCCAGCGGGGCGCGCGTTGACGCACGCCGACAGGTGATGGGCGAA
>JALZLU010000408.1 GCA_030858685.1 Chloroflexota bacterium
TCACTCCGCGCGGCGCGCGGCGCATCGGCCAGGGCGTCCTGGACGAGCTCTTCACGCGCCTGCGGCGCGATGCCTTCGGCGCGCATCCGTCAGGCGCCGCGGGAATGGGTGGCGAGGTCGAAGAGTCTTCTCGGCCATATGCCTTCGGCCAGCCCTTTCATCTCGACCTCCAGCGGACGCTCGCGAACGCGCTGGTGCGTGAGGCGGGCGCGGGCCACGGTCCTGGCAGGCAGGTCCGCGGCAGTGCTGTGCCCGTGACGTTGGAACCCGGCGACTTCGCCGTTCGCGATACGCGCGAGCTCTCTAGCGCCGCGACGGTGCTCCTCGTGGACATGAGCCGCTCCATGCTGCTGCGCGGCTGCTCCATGGCCGCCAAGAAGGTGGCCGTGGCCCTGGACACGCTGATCCGAACGCGCTATCCGCGGGACGAGCTGCACGTGGTGGGATTCGCCTATCACGCCCGCCAGATCCGTCCCGGCGCACTGGCCACGCTGACCTGGCACGGCTACGAGTACGGCACCAATCTCCAGCACGGACTTCTCCTCGCGCGTCACCTGCTGGCGCGGTCGCATGCCACCAACCGCGAGATCGTAGTCATCACCGATGGTGAGCCGACGGCTCACTTCGAGGACGGCCAGGTCGAGTTCTCCTATCCGCCCACGCGCCGCACCGTGAGCGAGACGCTCAAGGAAGTCGGCCGCTGCACGCGGGCGGGCATCACCATCAACACGTTCATGCTGGAGCGATCCCGCGCCCTGACCGAATTCGTGGAACGCATGACCGCACTCAACCGGGGCCGCGCGTTCTATGCCACGCCGGAACGGCTGGGCGAGTACGTCCTGGTCGACTTCGTGGGCCGTCGCACCCGCCGCCGGACATGAAGGACCGGCCGGACCGCGATGGTCCGACCGGTCGATGGTTGCGGAGGGCGAATCCTCCTAGGCGGTGGCGCGACCTAGGCGGTGGCGCGACCCCAGCGGCGACGCACGGAGTCGTGTGCCCCGACCACCCCGCCCAGTGCCGCCGCGGCGGCTGTGAGAGCCAGAGCCAGCAGTGAGCCCCAGGCACTCTCCCTTGCTCCGGCGATAGCGTCTTCCGGGGTCACGTTGACGTCCGGGACGTTCACTGAGACATCGCCCAGCAGGTTGGTCGCGGCCCCGAAGATCGAGCCCGCGCCGAACGCTGCCAGGATCAGCAGCAGCATCAGGAACAATGCCCATACCAGGAAGCCGTTGAGCAGACTGCGCTTATTGTCCGAGAGTTCAGCGGACCACGACGAGACGAAGCCGCCGATGAAGAAGGCGACCAATGCGATGAGCCCGGTGACGATGCCGGCCACCATGGCCGTGTCTCCCTCGTCAGCGCCGGGCGCGGCCTGAAGTCCGACCGCGATGGCCGCGAGGGTCATCAGGATGAACAGCCCCAGCGCGGTGAGCAATCCGGCCCAGATGGGTCCCCACTTGAGCGAGGTCTGATCCGGAAGCGTCCCAGGATCCCAGACATCGCCCTCACGGGCGATGAGGCTGCCGCTATCGCGCGGTGCCCCCGACCCGGCGGCGTGCGCCGCACCTTCAGGCGCGATCGGTCGACTATCCATAACTTCCTCCTGTAGTGCGATACGTCATGTCACCCGCCGCTATAGCAACCGCAGGAGCAGGATGATCAGGATGATCACCACGAGCAGGCCGATGAGACCCATGCGCGACCTCCAATGGGGTTTCCGATGGGCGTCGGAGAACGCCCGTTGTCGATCAGCCTGAGCCAACACGGGTTTCAGGAGGGCAACAACACGGCGGGCAAGGTTGCGGGCCTGCGACCAGCGTCAGAACGTCGGCACCGGTGACGCACGGCTGGTCGGCTGGACGGATGGAGTGGCCGTCCCAGGCTGTCCAAGTGGGGGCTCACGCTGCGGGGTACGATTTCCGCCGCGCCACTCGCTTCATCGCGTCGACCCCCATTCGCTCCCGGAGGTTCCCAGATGTCCACGCCCACCGTCGCCGGCTCGGTCCGCGAGCTCCTCGATCTGCTGAGCGGGATCGCCCGCCTGGATGGCGACCGGCTGGCCATGGAGGATGAAGGGGCCTTTCGTGGCGGCGGCATCCGCGACCTGGCCTGGAGCGCCACCTTCAGCGAGGATCCTGTGACCGTGGAGGCAGCACGCTGGATCATCTGGGAGGCCTCACAGTCGCTGGGGTCGCCGTCCGCCAGCATCCACGAGCTGTACATGGCGCGGGGCAGGGGAGAGGTCTCGGGATTCACGGTGCCGGCGGTCAACCTGCGCGCCCAGGTCTTCGACATGGCTGCGGCGATGTGTCGGGCGGCTCAAGCCATCGACTCGGGGACGATCGTCTTCGAACTCGCCCGCAGCGAGCAGGAATACACCTTCCAGCGGCCCGGTGAGTACATCACCAGCGTCCTGGCCGGTTGCATCTCGGCCAGCTGGCAGGGACCGGTCTTCGTGCAGGGCGA
>JALZLU010000415.1 GCA_030858685.1 Chloroflexota bacterium
GACCGCCGCCACACCCTGGAGATCGATCATCACGGCCCCTCCCTGGACGACCGGCTGCTGGCGGCGGTGATGCCGTCGCTGGAGGCGGGCCGGGCGGTCAGCGTGGTCGAGGCGATCCGGACCGAACACCGCACCGTCGGGGCGAAGCTGGCCGGCGAGATCGCGGTCCGCCGGAGCGAGGGCCGCCTGGCCGACGCCAGCGTGACCTGCCGCTTCACCGGCAGCGCCGGCCAGAGCTTCGGCGCCTTCGGCGTCAGCGGCATGCGGATGCTGCTGGAGGGCGAGGCCAACGACTACGTCGCCAAGGGGATGAGTGGCGGTGAGGTCGCCATCTGCCCGCCCCGCCAGGCCCCCTTCACGACCCCGCAGGTGATCGCCGGCAACACGATCCTCTACGGTGCCACCGGCGGGTCCCTGTTCGTGGCCGGCCAGGCCGGGGAGCGCTTCGCGGTCCGCAACAGCGGCGCCTCGGCCGTCGTCGAGGGCGTGGGGGACCACGGCTGCGAGTACATGACAGGCGGCACCGTGGTGATCCTCGGCCCGACCGGCCGGAACTTCGGGGCCGGGATGACCAACGGCGTCGCCTACGTCCTCGACGGCGACGGCGCCTTCGCCCACCGGATCAACGACGAGTCTGTCCTGCTCGAATCGATGGCGGGTCAGGACGCGGTCGACCTCCGTGCCCTGGTCGAGCGGCACTTGACCCTGACCGGCAGCGCCCAGGCCCGGACTCTCCTCGATGATTGGACCGGGACGCTCTCCCGCATCTGGCGAGTGGTGCCGAAGGCCCGCCTGGCCCTGATGCCGGCCGTGCCCGAGGTGGCCGCGATGGAGGGTGTCGCGGACTAGCTGAAAAGCGTGCCGTGGAGGACGACGAGTGGGAACTGACTTCGCTGTCTTGCCCAGCTGGTCCCACAACTCGACGGCCTGCCAGTCTCGTCGGCTGTGCCAGCAGGTGACGTCCGAGGCGACCCCCCGGCCGCGGTAGCGCTGAGTTCGAAGAGGATGATGATCAGGGCCGCCCGTTCCGGCACCCGTGGCGGTTTGGTGCTCGGGCAGGGTTGTGTCAAAGTCGTGATACCGCTTCAGGTGGTCGACCGATCGCGCCGATGGGTGACCGTTTCATGCACTCCGTAGGCTTGGCGGGTTCGGATTCGGCCAAGAAGGTCGTGGCGGGGCGGTGACGCGTATGGCACCGCCGGACTTTGACACAGCCCTGGGTGCTCGGGCGGCTCTGGTATCGGCAGGTATGAGACGACAGCACAGAGTTCGTTTGGGAGTAAAGTCTTGGCGATGGCGCTGGGATTGCTACGACTTCACCCGATCTTGGATGGTGCTCGTCAGGAGACGCAACGGGGCTGCTCCGATCACCGGCGCCTGCTAACACCGATCGCGATGAGGGTGATTCCCACCACCAGAATCAGCAGCACCCAGCCGCCCATGACCCAGGCGCCGCCGCCGTTCATCATTCCACTCATGCCTCCTGCCATGGTGCCCATCATTCCCGCCATAAACAGCAGCGGGATCAGCAGGATGACCAAGAGGGCCACGCCGAGGGCGATGAGAATAGTGCGGGTCGTGTCGTGCATGATTCCCTATCCGTTACGGCAGCTCCGCGTGGCGTTGCTCGCTGCCGCGCTGCCGCATCGAACCGTTCGCCACCCGCAACGCGGCCAGTTCGGATTGGACCGTCGCCAACTGACCTTCCAAGGCAGCGCCCCGCACGTCGCGCGACTGTCTAGCGGTCTGCGCCCCGGTGGTCCGGGGCGAGCTACAGCTCATCTTGCGCATCCCGACGACGCAGAGGAGCATCATCACTGGGCAGGCCAAAAAGACGAGAAACGGTAACGCAGCCAGAGCAAGTTCCATGGTATCTCCCTCCCTCCGAAATTCTTACAATGTGTAAGATTACTCACGCGCTTCGTGCCGGTCAAGGTCCGGACTGGACCGGCCGTCAGCCAGGTGGCCTGGATCGGAGGACACCGAAAATCCTGTCGTGAAAATTGACGCCCGTCCGTGCCCCATCAGGAAGCACCACTGCAAAACACGCAAACCATCTCGACGGAATGCTTTGCCGATGCCAGATCGACCGTGGACAGTGCGATCACGGCCATGAGCCCGAGACTCGTCGTCACGAGATGAACCGGGAATTCGGGCATCGGGGCGCGTCCGCTGAGGTGTGCGATGCGCGCTTCTGTCGCGGTCAGCCCGGCCACACCCGGGACCGGCGCGGGCGGGGTAGTCAGGACCGCCAGCAGGGCCCCGGCCAGCGCCCCTCGGGGAGCCTCCGCCAACGCTGCTCGGTCGGCCGCCAATTCGATGCGCACCTCAAGCCTGTGCCGGAGGGCGGGTGCCACTGGGACCATGAACGCGGCAGCGGCCAGCGCGTGGAGCGCGAGGTAGCGTACCGGATCGCGACGGTGAAGGTGCCACCGCTCATGGGCGAGCACGGCCATGATCTCGGTATCGTCCAGCCGCTGGAGGAGACCAGCCGTCACGGCGATTCGAGGCCGGACGAAGCCGTAGCAGCACGCTGTCGGTGTGGCCCATCCTAAGTAGGTGATCCGGTCGCCGATGCCTAAGGTCGTGGCCGCACCTACCAAGCGTGGCGGAAGCGACAGCCCATGTGACCGCAAGCATCGGTTGAAGCGGTGCGTGCGCACCAACCCGGTGGTCCCGGTCCACGCGCCGGCGAATAGCGCGATCCCGCCGAGGCTCAGCAGGAGGGCGAGCGGAAGCGGCGGGGCGTGGAACGTCAACAATGCCAGGGGAGGGAACTGGTCGCAGAGTCTTTGATAGGCGCGTGCCAGCGGGAGGAGGGGGGCTGGGTCGACCGCGACCAAGGCAGCCAGAAGTCCGGTCACCAGGCTGGCGACCCAGGCGCGACCTCGCTGCCAGCGTGCGAGGATGTGTTCCCGTCCGCTCATGTCAGACCCTTTCGCTCGCGCACCAACCGCTCGAGTTCGTCGAGGTAGCTAGGATCGACTTCGTCAGCTGCCAGGACCAGCTGGGCAAGGGCGTGCCGGCCGAAGTCGCCGACTAGGCCGCTCGCCACACTCGCGGCGACGCGACCCAAGAAGACCTCGCGGCTCTCGGTCGCCCGGTAGCGAAAGGCGCGCTGGCCGGTGGGCTCGCGCACGAGCATGCCCTTCTCGACAAGGCGATTGGCGACCGTCAGGATCGTCTTGTAGTGGGCGCCTGGGCCGAGTCGCGTACAGAGTTCATTGCCGGTCGGCGCGCCGA
>JALZLU010000420.1 GCA_030858685.1 Chloroflexota bacterium
GGTCCTGCTCAAGGTAGCGCTGGCCGAGCTCATGCCCATCGACACGGGGTACATCGTCTTCGTGCCGGCCATCGCCCTGAGCGCCTGGTTGGGGGGCTTTCGGGCGGGCCTGTTGGTCACTCTGCTGGCGGCCCTCCTCAGCCTGTGGTTCTTCGTGGCGCCGACCCAGACACTCTCCGTCATCACCGTCCCGGATCAAGTGCGCCTCGGGGTCTTCCTCCTCGCCGGCGCCATCATCGGAGCACTCTCCGGCCGCCTGCGAGGCGCGCTCCGCGATGCTGAGGATCTGGCACGGCAGGGTGACGCGGTGGCCACCATCGGCGAACGAGCCCTGTCCGGGTCGCCCACGCCAGAGTCGCTGGGCGACGCCGCGAGGCTGGTGGCGCAGACACTGCGCACGCCCATCGTGGCCATCAGCGAGCTCGACGGCGACCAGGAGCGATTGCGCCTCAAGGCCGGCGTCGGCTGGCCAGCAGGAGCAGTGGGCACGACCGTCCCCGTTGGCGTGCACTCACACGCCGGCTACACGCTGTCACATGACGGGCCGGTCATCGTCCCGGACTTCCGGGAGGAGAACCGCTTCAAGCCGTCGGAATCGCTGCGTCGCCTGGGGCCGCGCAGCGGCATCGCCGTGCGCATCGGTGACCCCGTGCGTCCTTACGGCGTGCTGGGCGCGTGGAGCCATGAGACACGCCGCTTCACGCCGGATGAGGCGACCTTCCTTCAGTCCGTTGGCAACGTCCTGGCCGCGGCCGCCAGTCGCGCCGCCGTCGAGGCCGAACTCGTCCGCTCGAGAGACCAGCTGGAAGCCGTGCTGGGCAGCGTCACCGATGGCATCACCGTGCAGGCAGCCGATGGCCGGCTCATCTACGCCAACCAGGAAGCTGCCACGCTCATCGGCTTCTCGTCCGCTGCCGAACTGCTGGCCGCGACCGTGCCCGAGTTCATCCAGCGCTTCCAGATCATGGACGAATCCGGAGCGCCGCTGGCACTTGATGAGCTGCCTTCCCGACAGGCCCTGCGCGGTGAGCGTGGCAAGGAGCGACTCATCCGCTTCAAGGTGCTTGATACCGGTGAGGAACGCTGGTCACTCGCCCAGGCCGCTCCGGTCCTGGACGAGGGGGGCAACGTCCGCTTCGCGGTGAACATCTTTCGCGACGTGACCGGTATCCGGCGGCGCGAAGAAGCCGATCGGTTCCTGGCCGATGCCACCGCGGTGCTGGCCACCACCTTGGACGACGCCGGAACCATCGAGCGCCTGGCCAGCCTGGCCATCGAACGGCTGGCGGATTGGTGCGTGGTCGATCTATTGGATCGCGACGGGATCGGCGTGCGGACGGCCATCGCCCATCACGATGAGACACGCCAGGACCTGGCCAGGCGCTGGCGGGAGGTCACACCGTTCGACATCGCCGGGCAGAGCGCACCTGCCCGGGTGATCCGCAGCGGGTCCCCCGAACTGGTCGCGGAGATCGACCTGGAGGCGCTCGCGAACTCGCTCGGTGGCCACGAGGTGGGCCGCGAACTCTTGTCGGTGGGGCTGCGCTCCATGATCTGCGTGCCCCTCATGTCACGCGGCCGAGCTATCGGGGCGGTGACCATGGCCACGGCCGAGTCCGGGCGGCGTTTCGACGAGCGCCATCTCGCGGTCGCCGCCGAGCTGGGAGAGCGAGCCGGCGTGGCACTCGAGAATTCACGCCTCTACCGAGACGCCGACGAGCGGCGCGCGGAGCTGACGGCGACGCTCTCCGCGATGGGCGAGGCCGTCCTCGTCTTCGATGCGGAGGGCCGCCTGACGCTCAACAACCCGGCTGCCGAAGGCCTGCTCGCAGGCAGGGCGCCGCGGACCCTGGTGGAGTTGCGGACCGTCCTGGACGGCGACGGCGAGGCCGGCCTGGAGTGGCCCGATGCGGCCGTGAAGGAGCCCCTCGAGATGCGCGGCCGCGACGGGCGCTGGCTTGAGGTCTCCGCATATCGCGCGGGCGCGGGGAACCAGGACGGAGAGACCGAAGGCGAGCGGTCGCGTGCCGGGTCGACCATCATGGTGGTACGTGATGTAACGGCTGCGCGAGCGGCTCGCGCCGCCCGGGACGCGTTCATGGGCCTCCTGTCACACGAGCTGCGGACGCCGATCACCACCATCTACGGCGGGACGCGGCTCCTGGAACGTCCCATCGGGGAGGAACAGCGCATCGAGGTCGTGCGCGATGTGGGGGCCGAGGCGGAGCGGCTCTACCGGCTCGTCGAGGACCTGCTGGTCATGACCCGCGTGGAGCGTGGCGGCGTGGAGATCGGGGACGAACCGCTCCTGCTCCAGCGCATCATGGATCCCGTGGTGCGCACCGAGCAGTCGCGCTGGCCCGGCCTGCAGGTCGATATCTCCATCTCCGACATGCTGCCCGCCGTGCGCGGCGACCTGACCTATGTCGAGCAGGTCATCCGTAACCTGCTGGGCAATGCCGCCAAGTACGGCGGCTTGGGCGACCCGGTCGAACTGGTGGCCGAGGAGATGGGCAGGCAGGTCGCGGTGCGCGTGCTCGATCGCGGGCCCGGTATCGGTGCCGACGAGGCCGAGCACCTGTTCGACCTCTTCTATCGGGGCGCGACCACCGCCGCGACGGCCAGCGGAGCGGGCATCGGCCTGTTCGTGTGTCGGGCGCTGGTGACCGCCATGGGTGGCCGCATGTGGGCCGTCCCGCGGGAAGGTGGTGGGTCCGAGTTCGGCTTCAGCCTGCCCATCCTGGATGTCGACGAGGTGGCCTGACGAGCCCCGCTGGCGTGCCAGCGGTGGCTCAGCTTCGGCCCGAAGCGACGGCTACTCGCTCTGTGCCGTCACGCTCCCATCCTGCAACGCCTGCTCCTTGCGCGAGGCCATTCGCGCTCCGAGAGCCTGGAGCTCCTCGGTGTCGAAGACCTGCCGCGCCTGCGGGAACATCTCGCCCTCCTCTTCCTCGATGTGGTGCTCGATGTTCTCCTTCATGACCGTGAACTTGGCGCCCCAGACCTCATCGTCGACGGACGTCTGCTCCAGCTCCGCCATGACCTTGTCGACGACATGGTGCTCCTCGTAGGCCTCCAGTACCAGTTCCTTGGCCTTGGGGTGTTCCTTGAGGGCGGGGTAGAAGATCTCCTCCTCGATGGCCTCGTGCGCAGTCAGTTCGGTCTTGATGCGCTGCAGGAGTTCGGTCCGCGTCTTGACGCCGCGCTCCGTCGTCTGGTCCCCCTGCTCGAGCAGCTTCTTGAGGGTCTTGTGATCGTCGGTCAGGAGTTTGATGGCGTCCATGAGAGTGCCTCCGGCAGGTGGTGACTGGTGGCTGACGGCGACCAGGCGTACGGCGGCGCCAGTTGATGCGCAGGACGCGATGGTAGGCAGGCCGGACTCGCACTCTGGCGTGATGAGAGACGATGGCCATTGCGCGCTCGTTGCAGCTCGGCTCGGCGCCTGAGCCTCGGACTTCGGCGGCTGACCTCGCGTCTGTAATGCGATGCAGCCGAAACGCCGTGGGAAACTGGACGTGGCAAGGTACGCTGGACGACGCGGGAGAGTGCTCCAATGGCGGAACGCACCTTCGTCGCGCGAATCGGCGTCCGCAGCGTCCATAGTCCGGTAGCATCTTGGCCAGGAGGTTACAACCGATGGCGAGTGTTTCGTTCGAACAGGTCTGGAAGCGCTATGGCGAGGTGGTCGCGGTCCGGGAGCTGAACCTGGAGATCCAGGACGGGGAGTTCCTCGTGCTGGTCGGTCCGTCCGGCTGCGGCAAGACCACGTCACTACGCATGATCGCCGGACTGGAGACCATCAGCGATGGCGACGTCAAGATCGGCGATCGCGTCGTCAACGATCTCGAGCCACGGGACCGGGACGTGGCCATGGTCTTCCAGAGCTACGCGCTCTACCCGCACATGACGGTGCGGGACAATCTCGCCTTCGGGTTGAAGCTGCGCAAGTTCCCCAAGGCGGAGATCGAGCGGCGCGTCAGCGAGGCCGCCCGCATGACAGAGCTGGCCAACCTCCTGGACCGCAAGCCCAAGGAACTGTCGGGTGG
>JALZLU010000426.1 GCA_030858685.1 Chloroflexota bacterium
ATCGACTGCGGCGCGGCAACGTGCTGCGCGAGGAGGTCATCCGCCAGTGGCACAGCTTCGTCGGCGCCGACCAGATCACTCGCGCCTTCTCCAGCGGCATCGGTCGGGTGCGTGGCGCACTGGCCGCCGTCTTCCGGGGCAGTCCCGAGGCGCCTGTGGTGGCGGTGCAGAAGGGCGCCACGGACGACCTGTCGTCCTTCGTCGTGGCCCATGCCTCCGACGCGGCGCGGCGAACGGCCACGCACTGGTCGACTGATCCGCTGGGCGCGCGGCTGCTGGCCGCGGACGCCGGGCTCTGGTCGGCCTCCCCAGACCTGGCCGATGCCACTCGCACAGCGCTCACCGCCTGGATGGGCGCCATCGCCTCCGACGTGGCCGTCACCGGCGCGGATAAGCGCGGCGTCGCACGCGGCGTCTCGCTGGGCGTCAACGCCGGCGCCGTGACCGTGATGCTGACCGTCTTCGCGCACACAGGCGGGTTGACCGGCGCAGAAGTGGGCATCGCGGCAGGCACCGCCTTCCTCAACCAGAAGCTGCTCAACGCCCTCTTCGGTGAGGCCGCCGTGCTGGAGATGATCACGCGCGCGCGTGACCGCCTGGACCAGACGCTGGAGGCGCTCATGGAGCGCGAGCGCACACGCTTCGACCGTCTGGTGCCCAGCGGGGAGGAGCTGCGCGCGCTGGCCGGTGAACTGCGCAGTGCCATCGAGGCCCGGCCCGACCATGACGGCTGAGGCAGATGCCTCCACGGGGCCGTTCGACCTTGCTGCCTGCGAGACCGCGCTGAGCAGGGCCATCGAGGCGGCCGGCTACCTCGGGCTTGACGTGCGGTCAGCCGTCAGGGTCCGCAGCGACGTGGCGGAGCGCGCTGGCTTTCCCACGGACCTGTATGTCCTGGCGCTGGCCGGTGGCACGGGCGTGGGCAAGTCCAGCCTGCTCAACGCGCTTGCCGGCGAGCCCATCAGCGCCGCCGGGGTCATGCGCCCGACCACTTCCGAGCCGACGGCCTGGGTGCCGGCCGCACGCCTGAGCGACGCTGCGCCACTGCTTGAGTGGCTGGGTGGCGCGGCCGTCCGACCGCACGGCTCCGACGCGTTGGGCGACCTGGTCGTGATGGACCTGCCGGATCTCGACTCCATCGCCCGGATGCATCGAGAGCGTGTGGACGCCGTGCTGCCGCGCATCGACGCCGTGATCTGGGTGGCCGATCCAGAGAAGTACCAGGATGCGATCCTTCACGATGGCTATCTGCGCACGTGGGTCCGCCGGCTGGAGCGACAGGCCGTGGTCCTCAACAAGGTCGATCGCCTCTCGCCGGTCGATGCGGAGAGCTTGCGGCGCGACCTCGCGGAGCGGCTGGAGCGGGAGGGTCTGCCGCCGCTGCCCGTCCTGCTGACCTCGGCCACGGACGGTCGCACCACCGAACTCGCGGAATGGTTGGCGGCGGGTCAGGAAAGCAAGCGAGTGGTGCGCGCGCGGCTGGCGGCAGCATCAGGGGCAGCTGTCCAGGATCTGACCGTCCGGGCGGGGCTACAGCCCGGCGCGTGGCGGCCGTTGGTGACGGATGAGGAGAGCCGCGCGGCCACAGCGGCCATGGCGACACGCATCCTGGCCATCGTCGACCTGCCGGGGCTCTCGCGCCAGGCCGTAGAAGCAACGCGGCTGGCGGCACGCCCGCGCGGTGGCGGCCCGCTGGGCATCGTCCGGACGGTCCTGGAGCGCGGCAGCGGGGTCAGCGAGCGACGCGCGGATCCGCAGGGCTATCTGCGCCGGTGGCGAGATCGCGGTTCGCTGATGGGCGCCTCCGAACCGCTGCGCGATCTGGTCAGTGGCGCCATAGCCGCTGTCCCTGCAGCCATTCGCCCCACGCTCGCCGCACTGGCCGACACAGGGGCCTTGACGACGGGCCTGGGCGAGGCTGTCGATCGAGCCGTGGTCTCTGACGCGGCCCGCTTCGCGGCACCGACAAGCCGGCTCTGGCCCTTCCTCGGCGTGGCGCAGCTGCTCGCCACCGCCTCCCTCGTCCTGGGCGTGATCTGGCTCGTGGCACTGGCGGTCGGTGTGGGCCAGGCGGAGACGCCGCTCGTGGAGGTGCCTCTGCTCGGCCAGGTGCCACTGCCGGTGGCCCTCGTGGCCGGTGGCATCCTGGGCTGGTTCGTGCTGGGTAGAGTGCTGCTCGTCCATGCCGGTTGGCTTGGTCGGCGCTGGGCGGCACGACTCCGGGAACGCATCACGTCCGAGGTGCAGGACTCCGTGCGGGCGGCTGCGCTGGGGCCGCTGGAGGCCTTCGACGGGCGTCGCCACGACCTCCGAGAGGCGGCCACCGACGCATGGAACGCCTGCCGCGGCGAGGCCTGACGGGGCCCTACACCCGATGCCACGGCAATCGCCGTGAGCGCACCGCACCACATCCCCGAGCCCGTCTTTGGTCCGGTCGCACTGGTACCGAGTCACCATTGAGCAACCAGGAGTGCTCTCTTACCGTAGCCCTTGCCGTCGTCTCTGATCGCTGGGGCGGCCGAAGGCGTCGAATACGGATCAGGGAATGAGCACGGTCCTCCCCTTTCAGGGGCGTCGAATCAGCACTCGTTCGAGGGCTGCGAACCGCACCGGTCCCGGAAGACCACCGTCCCGGGTCACGACTCGAGTAACTGGTGAGACCGGCCATACCGGACCGACCGGCATCAGGGAACGACGGCGGAGTCATCCGGAGCATCGCTCCAACTCTCTTCTCTCGCATGAGGGCGGGTCTTCCGGACTCGCACCTCGGGACCACGAGACAGGATCAACCGGCGGCAGGGGCCCTGGCTCGCTCTCGCACGATGCGCTCGATGCCCCGCTCGTTCAGGTCCGCCTGGATGACTCGCGCCCGCATCACGAGATCTCTGTCGCGCGTGATGGTGCGCGCGATCCAGTCGATGTATGTCGGCTCCAACCGCGACACTTCACCCAGCGTGAAGCCGTGGAAGCGGCCGAACTCGATGACCGTCTCGTACGACTCGCGCAGCGTCGGCTGGCGCGGCGGATCCTCGCTGAGCCGCCGCTCGACCGGGCCGGTGGGGATGCTCGCGCGCAGATCGCTGTCGCCCTGCCGCCGGCCCATGGGGGGGTGCCCGGCCAGGGGGGCGGGACCCTGCCCGGAGGTGGCGTTGCGCCGGTGGAACGCGGCACTGGTGTCGAACCGGGCGGTGACCGGACGTGCCATCGGCGGCGGGGGTGGGCCGCCGGTCCCATCGACTCCCTGGCCATCGCGACCATCACCGTTCTGCGGCCTGAAGCCTCGGCTCTCCGTCTCGCGCGTCCGGCGTGCCTGGGGCGATGCGTCGTAGCGCGCTCGGCGTACGGGGTCGCGCAGCAGATCGTAGGCCGCGTTGATGCGCGCCATCCGCGTAGTGAGCTTCTCCGTCTCCGCGCCGTCCCCTGCCGCGCGGTCGGGATGATGCTCCCGGGCAAGCTCCCGCCAGCGCCGCTTGATGTCGGCGCTGGAGGCGACGTGTGACAGGCCCAGGACGCTGTAGGGATCGCCCCGGAAGGTTGGATCGGGCATTCGGAACGAGGCTACCACGCACGCTCGTACACTCGGTGGATGAAGCTGCCCATCGATCCACCGTTGTCGCCCATGCTGGCCAAGGCCGCGGACGCCATCCCGCAGACAGGCGACTGGCTCTTCGAGCCGAAGTGGGACGGCTTTCGAGCCGTCGTCTT
Source organism: Chloroflexota bacterium (assembly GCA_030858685.1). Classification (GTDB taxonomy): domain Bacteria; phylum Chloroflexota; class Limnocylindria; order Limnocylindrales; family CSP1-4; genus Palsa-1032. The sequence goes on from JALZLU010000426.1 coordinate 3,706, forward strand.
CCGCGACGGCGACGAGCTGATGCTCCAGAGCCGCGACCTCAAGCCGCTCGACCGCTACTTCCCGGAACTCGCCGAGCCGCTTCGCGCGAACCTGCCCGACCGCTGCGTGGTCGACGGGGAGATCGTCATCACGGGGCCGTCGGGACTGGAGTTCGAGTCGCTTCTGCTGCGCATCCATCCAGCCGCTTCGCGCGTGGCCATGCTGGCCGAGCAGTCGCCCGCCTCATTCGTGGCTTGGGACCTGCTGGCGCTGGACGACGATGACCTGCTCTCTCGGCCGCAGGCTGAGCGGCGTTCCCTGCTTGAACGTGAGCTGGCCGATGCCAGGCCGCCGGTGCACCTGACGCCGGCCACGCGCGACCCGGCCACGGCGCTGGACTGGTTCGGTCGTTTCGAGGGTGCCGGCCTGGACGGGGTCATGGCCAAGCCCGCCGAGGCGGTCTATCAGCCTGGCAAGCGCGCGATGCTCAAGATCAAGCATGCGCGGACAGCCGATTGCGTGGTGGCAGGGTTCCGCTGGCACAAGAACGGGCCGGGCACGCACGTGGGCTCGCTGCTGCTCGGGCTCCACGACGATGGCGGCCGCCTGCACCACGTGGGCATCACCTCGTCCTTCACCTGGGATCGGCGCGCGACCCTGGTGGAGGAGCTCGCCCCACTGCGCAGTGATGCGCGGGAGGGGCACCCCTGGGCCGAGTGGGCTCAGTGGGCCGACGCGGGGTCGGCCGATGCGAGCGGGCAGCGCATGCCCGGTGCGACCAGTCGCTGGAACCGCGGCAAGGATCTGTCGTGGCAGCCTCTGCGCATCGAGCGGGTCTGCGAGGTCGCCTATGACCATCTCCAGGGCGACCGCTTTCGCCACGCGACGACCTTCAAGCGCTGGCGTGACGATCGCGCGCCGGAGTCCTGCCGATACGACCAGCTGGAGGTGACCGCCCCCTTCGAGCTCCAGCGCATCTTCGGCTCCGCCAGCTGATGCTCGGCGGGTAGACTGCCAGCGCAAACCAAATCAGGATCGCCCGGGAGAGAGACACATGTCCGAACCGCGACGCCCCGAGGACGGGTCGACGGAGGAGTCCAGCCCATCGTGGGATCAGCCTTCTTCGACCCCTCCGGATCAACCGAGCCCGGGTGAACCGGCCCCACTGTCGACCGAGGACACGCTGGTCGGCGAGCCGAGCGCGGTGACCTCCGGCTCGCCGGCCTATGAGCCCGCCTCCAGCGAGACGACGTACCAGCCGGCCTACACGCCGGCGGCCCCCGCTCCTGCCGCCCCCGTGACTCCGGTCTATCAGCAGCAGGACCAGCCCGCGTATCCGCCGCAGTATCCGCAGCAGGAGCAGCCCGCGTATCCGCCGCAGTACCAGCAGGCGGCCTATCCGCCGGCATACCAGCAGCCGGCTTCGGCCTGGGGTCAGTCAGCCGTGGTGGCCGAGACGCGCGACGATACACACGCGCATTCCCTGGGCGTCGCGCTGGCCAGCCTCTTCCTGGGCTTCTGGGGCCTCCTCTTCACCCTGGTGGGGATCCTGTTCCTGGTCGGCGGCGCGGGGTTCACGGATCTCATCCGGAATGACCCGCAGCTGGAAGGCATCGACCCGGCTCAGATCGATCAGGTCATGGGCGTGTTCGGTGTGGGCGCTGTGATCATGCTGCTCATCGGCATCCCGCACCTCCTGGCCGCGCTGGGCGCACCGTTCCACAAGGGCTGGGCGCGCTGGCTCGGCGTGACCGTCTCGATCCTGGGGATATTGCTGGGCGTCCTGATCCTGTCTGGCGGAAATAGCTCCACGGTCGTCAACGACCGGGTCGTGACGGTGAGCACCATCGGCCCAGCGCTCTTTGTGATCGTGCCCTACGTCCTCTCGCTGCTGGCCCTCATCTTGAGCCGCCGCCACTTCCGGAGCAGCTGACGCAGCGTCATTCCGGCGCTTACGACTTCTTAGTCCTGTCGGCACGCTCCAGCTGGCCTGAGCGGTCCGGCCACTCATAACCGGCCCACGGGTCGTAGTCAGGATCGAGCGCTTCCTGTGAGGGCCGCTGGGCTGACGGCACGTGCTGGAGGTTGATGCGGATGCGCGTCCAGGTCGTGGAGCGGCCGCGCATCGAGTCCACCAGCACGTCGGCAGGCTCCAAGCGCTCGGCGGCCAGCGGCCAGCGGGCTTTCCAGCGCTCCAGACCGGCGAGTGCCTCGTCCTTGTGCGCGGCACGGGCGATCTCGATGACCGGGATGGTGCTGCGGCGCCGGCCGGTCGGCGTCGGTCGCGTGCCCGTCAGCGGCGCGCGATCGTCCGGGGTC
>JALZLU010000481.1 GCA_030858685.1 Chloroflexota bacterium
GGGTTCAGCGCCCAGCCGGAAGGTGAGATCGAGACTCGATTGGTGGGCTACCGCGTGCCTTGAACCGGCGCCTCGTCCGTGGTCGCCACCGTTGGCGAACCGCGGCCCATGGCCAGCGCTGCCGGCAGGATGGCCAGGACCGCCACGAACGCGGCGATCGCCCACAGCGGACGGATGTCGCCGCCCGTACCGGCCAGGATCGCGGTGGAGAGCAGCGATCCGATGACGCCGCTGACGTAGAGGGGCAGCAGCGCAAGGTTGAGCACCGGCGAGCGGATCTCAGGAGGCAGTCCGGTGGCCAGCAGGGTGAACAACATCGAGCCCGCCGTGGCGAAGCCGACGCCATAGGCGGCATAGGCGATGGCGAACGGCACGAGGCCGGGCGAGACTGCGATCAGCCCCAGAAAGACGGCGACCACCAGCACACCGGCGATGAAGACCCGCCGGTAGCCGACCCGATCGCCCAGCAGCCCACCCAGCGGCGAGCCGACCGCTGACGCGAGCCCATACCCACCTGCCACCAGGCCGACCACCGTGGCCAGCCCGACGGGCCCGTTCAACTGCTCCACCCAGAGCGCGATGAACGGCAGCGGCAGGCGTTGTGCAAGCAGCAGCAGGAAGTAGGCCAGGAACACTGCACGTGCCAGAGGGTGTCGGACCACCGCTACCAGCGAGCGTCGCACGAGGGTCATGACGCGGAGCGACGTCCGCACACGGTCGGCGCGCTCGTGGTAGCCGAACACCAGGAGCGCCACCACGCCAGCCGTGAGCACGGCGTCGATCAGGAAGAGCGACTGGACGCCATACCGGTCCGCCAGGAATCCGCCGAAGGCGGGCCCGACGGCGAAGCCGAGCGGCCCTGCCGTGCCCACCAGGCTGATGGCGAAGCCCAGTCGATGGCGCGGTGTGCGGTCGGTGATCTCGGCCAGCATCACGCCGGTGTTGCCGAGCACCAGCCCCACCAGCGGCACCAGCACGAAGAGCTGCCAGACCTCGTGGGTGAAGATCAGGAACCCGAAGAGCACCGCCTCCACGAGCGCGCTGCGCACGATGATCACCTTGCGGCTGTAGCGATCTGCCCAAGCGCCCCAGAACGGCACGAGCGGCATGCCCAGCAGCAGCGCGGCGGCGGAAAGCAACCCGACCGTGGTGGCCACATCCGGCGCAGGCACCCCGATGTCGGTGACGAGCAGCGGCAGGAACGCGATGAAGTGACCGAAGCCGACCGTCTCGATGAAGCTCGCCACGGCGAAGACGAGCGTGAGCTTCAGCCAGCCCCGCTGGGCGGGGTCAGTGGCCGGCTCTTGGGGCGTCCGGGTCAGGTCAGCGGTGATGGGTCCGGCGTCAGCGTCAAGGGTCGGGTCGTGTCAGGGTCGGGGGTCGGGCGTCGTGTCGGACTCCAGCTGGCGGCCGAGCTCCTCCGTGCGTCGGAAGGCAGCCCAGACAGCCTCGGAGAGGACCGTCCGCAAACGGCCCGATTCCAGCTCATGCAGCGCGGCGGCGCTGGTGCCGCCCGGCGAGGTGACCATGTTGCGCAACTGCGCCGGATGCATACCGGTGGCTTTCGCAAAGGCTGCGCTGCCCTCCAGCGTCTCCACCACGAGGTCGTGTGCCACGTGGCGGGGGAAGCCAAGGTGGACGGCGGCGTCGACCAGCGCCTCCATCACCAGGAAGACGTACGTGGGGCCTGTGCCGCTGACGGCCGTGGCCATGGCCACCAGCTTCTCGTCATCGACCTCCAACTGCTTGCCCAGACTGCCCAGCAGCGAGCTGGCCTGGGCGCGCTGGCGCTCGGTGACCTGGTGCGTGGCGAACCAGACGGTCATGCCCTGGCCGAGCTGCGCCGGGGTATTGGGCATGCTGCGGACGACCTGTCGATGGTCCATCACGTTGCCCAGCGCCTTGGTCGTAGCGCCGGCGATGATGGAGATCACGAGCTGCCCTTCGCGAAGTGCCGGCGCCAGCTCTCGACCGACGCGCAGCAGCATCTGGGGCTTGATGGCGAGCACGATGACGTCGGCCCGCGCGATGGCGTCCACGTTCGATTCCACTGCCTGGATGCCGTGCACGCGGCTCAGCTCCTCACGGCGCTCGGCGCGCGGATGGGAGGCGATGACCTGCTCCGGGCCGACCTCCTCCCCCTTGAGGAGCCCCGCGATCATGGCTTCCGCCATCACGCCCGAGCCGACCGTCGCGATGGTGCAGTCCCTCAGTGACATCAGGCCGGGAGTATAGGGTCGGCCGTGCGAGACCCAGCAAGTGCCTCCAGCGTGGGCAAGTGCTCGGTCGTGCCGTCGGGAGCCAGCGCGATGAGCGCCACATGATCGGCGCCGGCAACGTGCATCGCGACCAGCCGCTCTCGCAGGGTGGCCCCATCGCCCCAGGCGACCATGGCATCGACCAGTCGGTCACTGCCGGGCTGCGTCCAGTCATCCGGCACGAAGCCCTGCGCGGTCCAGCTCGCGTGGTAGGTCGGCGTCCGCAGGTACGGCGCCAGATAGGCACGAGCCGTCCCACGGCCCTGCGCGGGATCCGACTCCAGCGCGACGGGCAGCGTCACGGCCAGCAGCGGTGACGGCCGGCCGGCCACGCCGCCCTCTCGGTCGAGGATCTCGCGCATCCAGGCCACCCGTTCAGGCGTGACGAGGTAGGGGAACGCCCCCTCCGCGTTCGTGGCAGCCAGGCTGAGCATCCGCTCCCTGAGCGCGGCGATGAGCACGGGCGGCTCCGTGATCGCATCGCTGGCGGGTCCCGAGCCGCTCAGCGTGGGCCCTCGATACGGCAGCCGGCGATACGCCTCCAGGAACTCCCGCATGCGGCTCACGGGCTTCTCGAAGACGTGGCCGCGCAGCTTCTGCGCCAGGTGCGGATGCGAGACGCCCAGACCCAGCACGAATCGCCCGCCGGAGAGCTCGTGGAGCGTCATGGCCGCCATGCGCGTGGACATCGCGTCGTGGCCCCAGATCGAGGCGATGCTCGTCCCCAGCAGCATCCGCTCGGTCTCGCCCGACAGCGCGCCGAGCAGCGCATACGGCTCGCGGCCGACCGTCTCGGGCACCCACAGGGCGTCGAAACCGAGTGCCTCGACCCGGCGCACGAAGGTGCGCAACTCGGCCGCGGCAAGGCCGTCCAGATGGGACCAGACACCGACGGGTCCGATGCCGGCGCGAGACTCTCGATCGTCGACAACGTCCGTGGGCATCACAGCTCCGTCAACGCGGGCGGCCGGACGGCCGTGCCCATCAGGAAGTAGGTCGCCGTCGCGCCGACCTCAACGTCCCCGAATCCCATCCGCTCAAGTGCCTCGCGGAGCTCGCCAACTGTGTAGCCGACCTTCCTGATGGTGAACTCCCGCCCGTCGGAGAGGCGGCGCACCTGCCGCTCGTCAGCGCTGCCGGCCGGCGCGCCGGAGCCGTACGACGCCTGCTCATCCAGGAAGGCGAACCTGCCGCCCGGCTTCAACCAGCTGCGGACGATGCCGAGGAAGTCCCCGAGCCGCGTTCGAGACACGTGGCTGAGCCAAAAGCCACAGAAGACGGCATCGACCTCCCGGTCCGGCGGCTGCCACGCATCCCGGATGTGGATGTGTGCGCGCAGCCCATGCGCCACGAGCCGCTCCCGCGCCAACTCCAGTGGCTCCCCGTTCGCGTCGTAGATCGAGAGTTCGCCCTTTTGGGCCAGTAGCGGCGACCACCAGCCGGTGCCGGCGGCGAGTTCCACGATGTCCCCGCCCATCGCCAGCGCGTCCAGCCACAGGGTCGACTCATCAAGCTCGCGGTGCCAACCCAGGTCCAGCACGGGCCCTCGAGACTGGGCTCCCCGGCGCAGGTACGTCTCGTCGTACTCGCGGGCACGCGCGCCGTAGTAGCGCTTCATCTCCTCGTCAAGATCGGCCGCCTCCGAGGGCGATGCGGCCGAGATGGCGGAGGCCTCCGAGGTGGCCGTGGCTGCCGAGCCGGCCGCGGCCGCGCGGCCGGCGGAAGTGCGCTCCTCGAGTGCCGCGCGCAGACGGAAGCGGAGGAAGCCGTTGTCACCGGCACGGCCGACACACTCGGGGCAGAGCGCCGCCCAGCCTTCGAGGTCCTCGCCAGAGCGGGTCTTGTGGGCTCGGCCGCACCAGAGGCAATCGAAGGACTCGCGAAAGGGCATCTCAGCGTGGGTACGCCGGCCCCACGGGCACCCATGCCTCGGGCGGCGCGACGTCGACGAAGCCCTCGGGGTCGAAGAGCTCGGCAAGCAGCGCGATGCCATCGTTGGTGCGCGGACCGGGCCGGCTGAAGTAGCCCGAACCATCCAGCGCGAAGACCTCACCGCGACGGACCGCGCCCAACGCCTCGAACCACTCAGGTCGCGACATGCGCTCGAACTCGTCCGCCGTCCGGGTCGTGTCGAAGCCGCAGGGCATCAGCATCAACTGCTCCGGGTCGACCTCGCGCACAGCGTCCCAAGTCGTCTCCCGGGAGGGCTCCCCCTCCGTGCCGAGCAGATCCCAGCCGCCAGCGCGCCGGACCTGTTCGGGTACCCAATGGCCGGCGGCGAAGGGCGGATCGAGCCACTCCAGGCAGACCACGCGCCGTGGCCGCAGACCGCTGAGCCGCCGCTCGAGGACGCGGTTCTCTATGGCGCCCAGCCGCTCGCGCAGGATCTCGATGAGGCCCACTGCCTCGTCCTCCGCCTCGGCCATGGCGCCAACCGTCGAGATGGTGTTGAGGATGCCCTCCATGGAGGTCGGCTCGAGGCTGACGACGCTGGTCTCTTCGCCGGTCTCCCGGCCGATCTCGCGCACCGCCCGGGTCACGTCGCGGTAGGACACGGCGCATACCTGGCACAGCTCCTGGGTCAGGATGAGGTCCGCTCGGGCGGCTGCCAGCGCCTCGGTGTCGAGTCGATAAAGGGAGCTGCCGCCGTGCACGGAGCCTGCCACGCGCCGATGGATGTCGTGCCCGGAGTCCGTGGGGCTGCCGCCCACGTCCGCGGTCATGACGGGCACGGAAGCGACCTCCGGCGGGTAGTCGCACTCATGCGTCCGACCCACCAGCTCGCCGCCCAGTCCAAGAGCGTAGACGATCTCCGTGGCGGAGGGCAGCAGGGAGACGATGCGCACGGAGCGATTCTAGCCTCGGTCGCTGATCGACCCGTGCCGCATACCATTGGCCCCAGTGATCGAACAGCGGGACGCGACCCACACGCAGCCATCGCACGAGCACGCCCCGGCCGCAACGGTCGAAGGCGTCTGGAAGCGCTTCGCAAAGACGGACGTGGTGCAGGACCTGTCGTTCGAGGTGCAGCGCGGCGAGGTGCTCGGATTCCTGGGGCCCAACGGTGCCGGCAAGACGACCACCATGCGCATGATCCTGGACATCATCCGTCCCGACCGCGGGACCATCACGGTCTTCGGTGGCGCGCCGGGCATCGAGCATCAGTCGCGAGTGGGCTACCTGCCCGAGGAGCGAGGTCTCTACCGAGACGTCTCCATCCTCGAGACGCTGACCTACTTCGGGGCGCTGCGGGGACTTTCGACCCGCGAGGCCCGCGAACGGGCGACACGTCTGCTCACGGAGGTCGGCCTGGGCGAGTCCATGAAGAAGAAGGCCGCCGAGTTGAGCCGCGGCATGCATCAGAAAGCGCAGGTCGTGGCCACGGTGCTGCATGCGCCCGACCTGCTCATCGTGGACGAACCGTTCCAGGGCCTGGATCCGGTCAACGCCGAGATGCTGCGAGGAGTCCTGCTGGCCCAGCGCGATCGTGGTGCCGCCGTGGTCATGAGCACGCACGACATGACCGACGCCCAGCGACTGTGCGATCGGATCCTGCTCATCGACCGTGGCCGGCGTCTGCTCTACGGCCGCGTCCCCGAGATCCAGCGCGCCTTCAGCGACGGGGCCGTGGAGGTTCGCGGCGCAGGCATCTCCGCTGACGGGGGAAGATATCGAAGTGTCTCGGAAGCGACGCAGGTCCAGGACAGCGTCCGTTTCCTCCTGCGCGAGGGAGCCAGCGCGCAGGATCTCTTCCGTGAGCTGGCCGACGAGGGCGCGGCCGTCGAGCGCTTCGAAGTATCGACACCGACCCTCGATGAGATCTTCATCCGGACCGTGGACGGCGACCGACGCGCCGAGGCCGTTCGGTGAGGACCGGCGGCAGAAGCTTCGCGGGGCTCATCGCCCTGGTGGCGCGGCGCGACTACATCCGCACCGTCCGGCGTCGCGGCTTCGTGTTCGGGACGCTCCTGCTGCCTCTGGGGATCGGCGCGTTCATGCTGCTCTCGACCATCCTGCCCGGCGCCGCACCGGGCACTGGCCCCGGCTTCCCCGGTGGCCCGTCCGGCTCGGACGACTACGTGCTGCTGGTGATCAATGAGTCCGAACTGGAGCTGGCGCCGCGACCGGACTTGACGCCCTCCGTGGAGCTGGTCACGGGCGAGGAAGGCCGGGCGCGGCTGGAGGCAGGCACGGCCGACGAGTTCTACCTCATCCCATCGGGCTACCCCGCCGACCCGACCGTCCGGCGCATCGGCGACCCGAGCAGTGGCTTCGACGTGGCATCGCTCCAGCGCCAGGCCGCCCAGCAGCAGGAACTCGCGCTCCTGCTCCAGACGACGTTGCTCGAGAGCACGGCCGTGTCGCCGGAAGTGGCCGAACGGATCGTGGCCCCATATACCCTCGAAACCGAGACCGTGGCCGGGGAGCCGGGTCCGGCTGGCCCGTCCATCGCGGGATTCCTGGTGCCCTTCGCCTTCACCATGCTGTTCGTGGTGAGCATCTTCATCACCAGCGGCTACCTCCTTCAGTCGGTGACGGAGGAAAAGGAGAACCGCGTCGTGGAGATCGTCCTGAGCTCCGTGCCAGCCCTCCCGCTGATGGCCGGCAAGATCCTGGGGCTGGGCGCGGCGGGTCTGACCCAGGTCGTCTTCTGGGTGGTTTCCGCGCTGTTCGTCCTGACCGTGCTGGGAGATGGCGGGGGAAGCCTGGGGGGCGTCTCCATCGCGCCCATCACGGTCCTGTTGGGTCTTGTCTACTTCGCGCTCGGCTACCTGGGCTACGGCGCCATCTTCAGCGCCATCGGTGCTCTGGCGCCGGGCAGCCGGGAAGCACAGCAGTACGCGGGCTTCTTCGGATTCTTCGCCGTCGTGCCGGTCATCTTCAGCAGCATCTTCGTGACCGATATCGGCTCGCCCATCGTGACCATCCTGGCCCTGATCCCCTTCACCACTCCCGCCGCGATGCTCATGATCCTGACGCTCGCGCCGGAGATCCCGTGGGGTCTGGTGCTGGTGTCGATCATCTCCCTGGGCCTCTTCACGGTCCTGGCCACGGTCGCTTCGGCGCGGGTCTTCCGCGCGACGCTGCTGCTCTACGGAGTCAGGCCCGGCGCCCGGGCCATCCTGGGCGCCATCTTCGCGCGCGGCTAGCGGTCAGAGCCGGAAGTCGCCCCCCCTAGCTCACTACGCCGGCGGCTTCCATTCGTCGATGGTCGCCCGAGCAGAGTCCTTGTCCTGATACCAGCGAGCGTCGATCTCGGTATATGGCGCCCACTCCGCGGGCAGCGCATCCTCCGGGTAGATCGCGTTGACCGGGCACTCTGGCTCGCAGGCGCCGCAGTCGATGCACTCGTCCGGATCGATGAAAAGCTTGCGGTCCACGCCCTGGTCGAAGTGGATGCAGTCGACTGGGCAGACGGAAACGCATGACTCGTCGAGCACATCGATGCATGGTTCCGCGATCACATAGGTCATCCAGGGTCTCCTCGGAGTGTCCGGCGACCCATCTTAGCGCGCCGCGGCCGGTCGATCCGGAGCGAGCGAAGCGAACGGACGGCTCATCCGCCCGGCGACCCTGTCGCATCCAGCGGGACGAGGCGCACCTCGCCCACCATGCCCGCCTCCACGTGACCCGGCAGGTGACACATCAGCAGCAACTCACTCGTCGCAGGCACATCGAACACGGCCGAGGCCTGGCTGCCGGATCCGAGCAGGACCCGCACTCCGCCGGTGCCCGGCGGCACGCTGGCGGGAGGTGCCGTGGTCAGCGGCAGGGCCGGCGTGGCGGCCGCATCCGCCGACTCCCAGGCACGCTGGACCCCGACGTCACCCAGCACGAACTCATGTGGCTCGAGACCACCGTTGAGGATGGTGAACCGGACGCGCTCGCCGGCGACGAGGGTCAGCGGATCAGGCTGGAACCGGTAGTCGCGCATGATCACCGAAACGTCGCGCGGCACTTCCGGCGAACCGGCCCGCTCGATGCTCGGCTGCGGCGCCGGGAAACCTCGCAGCGCGAAGAGGACGAGAGCGATGGCGATGGCCAACCCGGCCGCCGTCACGAAGATCGGGGCACGCGAGGGCCGTCGCCGTGGAGTGGTCACCGTCTGAATCTACGGGCGCACGCTCCGCGGCGCAGCCCGATGCACCGTCACGTGTCGACGGCAAGGCGGTCAGCCAAGGTCGCCCGTGATGGGATACCAGCGGAACGGCGCCAGCTTGAACTCAGGCGTGAGCCCGGCCGTCCAGTCGCCGAGAAGTTGAGCGACGAAGGCGAGGAGGATCAGCGCGAGCCCAGACAAGACGAGCGCTGCGGGCGGCAGCGCGAGGGTTCGGCCGTGGCGGAAGACGAGCGACGATACGGTGTCCATGACTCTCCATCCTGTACCCCTGGCGGCGTGTCGTCGCACCGCTGGGAGGCGGGACGACGTGGTACGCAGGAGGTTAGTCATCGGCCCTTCGCAGTGGCTGCACCGTCACTTATCGGCGGCTTATGCGCGGCCGGGCAGGAGCTACATGCCGGTCGGCTGATAGTCCCGTTCGAGGTACGTGTCCGGGTCGTCAGCGAACTCCGCGCGGCAGCCCTCCGTGCAGAAGCAGTAAGTCGCGCCCTGATGTTCGGCCTGGCTCTGCGCGGTTTCGATCTGGACCTCCATACCGCAAACGGGGTCGATCGCGATGGCCAACTTCGTCGCCTCACGGGATCCCCAGGCAAAGGACCTGGTGTGCGCCGAGTCTAGCGAGGCACGTCCGTGCACGGCTCGAAGGGAGGGTCGCCGACCGCTCGACTGGTCGAGCCGGGTGGTGAGCCTGGCGGCCCGTCACTCTCAGCGCAGATGAAGGCGACGGTCCCGTCCGGCTCCACCAGATAGGTCTCGTAGGCATGCTCGATGCAGCCCGAAGGGCAGTCACCCGAGCCGGTCACGAACGTGAGTTCGATGCCCGCCGCGACTTCACGCGCGATGACCCAGCGGCTGCGGCCGATGAGTCCGTCACCGACTACGGGACCGGGCGACTCATCCACATCACCGACCACCAGGAGCGGATATGACTCATAGCGCGGGTATTCGGCGATGACCGCGGTCAAGGCTTCTTCCGGGGTGTTGGCGACTGGGGCTGGGCTCCGTTCGACGGAGGAGGGCGGGGCTGACGGAGTGACGGCAACTGTGGCAGAGGGTGCTGTCGTGGGCGCCAGCGGCGAGGGCGAGGGGCTCGTTCCTGTCGCGCCACCCATCGTGGAGCAAGCCCCCAGGATGCCCACCAACGCCACGGCAAAGAGCAGATCAAGGACGGTTCTCATCGACCTTGGACGGCCCGTCACGCAACCAGGTTCCCGGACATGCAGGCGCTGGCGCGAGCCGTACTTCATGCCTGACCGGTCTCGACGAGACGCTTGAACCGCCGCAGATCAGCCCGAAAGACCAGTTCGAAGACTGGTAGGAAGAGTGGATCGATGCAGCGCAGTCCCACGCCGGCCAGCCTCTCCAGCAGCAGGCCAAGTCCCGGCAGGCCGAAGATGGTGCCGGCGCCAGGGACAGCATCAGGCGTGGGCCGCAGCTCCTCGCGCCACCACACGTGCGTGGCTCGCTCGCGATCCAGGCTGCGCAGGCGAAACTCTCCCGAACCACGGAATGCGCCCAGATGCTCGATGGCGTAGCGCGTGGGTGGCTCCAGGGCGGTGACCTCGATGGGGTCGCTCTGGTGGAAGCCGAACATCTCGACATCGCCGATGGCACGGCTGCCCACGGCAAGGGGTTCGTCGCCGACCAGGCGGACGCGCACCAGGTCACGCATCCAGCGCGGCTGTCCGGGCACGTCGGCCAGCACGTCCCAAACCTGCCCGATGGGCGCTTCGATGCGGATGTGGCGCTCGATGATGGGCACGCCCGCATATTCGCAGGTACTTGGCCCGTCCATGGCCGGCCGGGCTATCCTGCTGCCTCATGAGCCAAGAGAGACGACCGCCACACAAGCCCACCGCCGACCGCAGGTTCCTCCAGGGCGCCCCCTACGCGGACGCGTCGTTCATGGAGACCGACGCGTGGCGGGCGCTGCGGATCATGGGTGAGTTCGTGGAGGGCTTCGACGTACTCGCCCGATTGGGGCCAGCCGTGAGCATCTTCGGGTCGGCGCGCACGCCACGCGACGACGCGGAGTACGAGCGGGCACGCGACCTGGCCGCCCGACTCGCGCAGCGCGGTTTCACCATCATCACCGGCGGTGGTCCGGGCATCATGGAAGCGGCCAACCGCGGTGCCCACGAGGCGGGCGGGGTGTCGGTCGGGCTGGGCATCGAGCTGCCACACGAGGAGGGCGTCAACGCCTACTGCAACCTGGCCATCGACTTCCGCTACTTCTTCGTGCGCAAGACGATGTTCGTCAAGTACGCCCAGGCCTTTGTCATCTTCCCCGGCGGATACGGCACGCTGGATGAGCTCTTCGAGTCACTGACCCTGGTGCAGACAGGCAAGATCGATCACTTCCCGATCGTGCTGGTGGGCACCGCCTACTGGCAGGGCTTGCTCGACTGGCTGCATGGGACGATGTCCGACGAGCGCAAGATCGACCCCAAGGACCTGGCGCTGCTCCGCCTGACCGACGACATCGGCGAGGCCACGGACTGGATCGTGGAAGCCTTCGAGGCGGACAAGGAGGAAGCACGGCTGGCGCTGAAAGCGCCGCGTCAGGCGGAGGCGCGTGAGGCCGAAAGCGAGCGCGAGGCGCAGGGCGACACGACCCCGGAGTGAGGCCGGCGGCGGGTCCGCCCTCCGTCAGACGTCGAGTGCTTCCCGCAGCAGGAGCTGGTGCATCACGTCCGCGCGGGTCAGCATGCCCACCAGGCGCTCGCCCTCGACTACCGGCATCTGTTCGAAGTCGTGCTCGCTCAGCAGACCGATGGCGTGGGACAGCGGATCCGAGGGGCGGACGGTGATGACGCCCTTGCGACCGCCCATGACTTCTTCGACGCGCGCCGTGAGCCGCTTCTCGGCCGGAAGCTTAACCAGGTCGCTGAGCGTCACCATGCCGATCAACTGCCCGTCGAGCTGCACTGGCACGGCGCGCTTGTTGGCTGGCAGCAGCACCTCTTCGATGAGTTGCGCGACGGGCAATCCGGGCGGCACCGTGAAGGTGTCGGGCCGCACGATGTCGCCCACGCGAACGCGCCGCAGGCGTGTATCCAGGATGACCTGGTCAAGGCTGGATGAAGCCGCGCCGTGAAGGAACCAGCCGATCAGGGCGATCCAGGCGCCGCCCAGGAAGTCACCGTCGATCAATCGCAGGAAGCCCCAGGCCAGGAAGCCGTAGGCCACCAACTTGCCCATGTTCGCCGCCAGGTCGGTGGCCCGTCGCAGGTTGCCGGTGATGGACCAGACCACGGAGCGCAGGACCCGGCCGCCATCCAGCGGGAAACCGGGGATGAGGTTGAAGGCTCCGAGCAGCAGGTTGATGATGGCCAGGTAGCTGGCCGTCGCCTCGACGCGCGGCTCCGTCACGCTGACAGCGACGAGATAAGACGCGCCGGCGATGACGAAGCTGGTGAGCGGGCCAACGATGGCCACCAGGAACTCGGTGACGGGCTGCTTGGCTTCACCGCCCAGGTTCGAGACGCCGCCGAAGATGAAGAGCGTGATGGACTTGGCGTCCAGTCCACGCGCCTTGGCCACGAAGGAGTGGGCCAGCTCATGAAGGAGCACGGACGCGAACAGCAGGATGGCGGCGATGGCGCCCAGGATCCACGACTCGGCTGGCGGGATGCCCGGCACGGCCTGGGGGAAGAACCCGACGCCCAGCGAATAGGTGACCAGGCCGAAGATGACCAGCCAGCTGTAGTGGACGCCGACGTCGATGCCGCCCACGCGGAACAGCCGGATGGAGTTGGTGAGCATGCGTGCAGGGTAGCGATGCCGGAGCCCGCGTGCGAGCCATCCCCTCGCAGGTGCGTGCTACGGTGCCGCCATGCGCATCGCGGTGGCTTCCGACCACGCCGGTCTGCCGCTCAAGCGGCCCATCATGGAGTGGCTGCAGGGCGCCGGGCACGAAGCGGTCGACTACGGCACGAACAGCGACGAACCAGTCGACTATCCCGACGTGATCTCACCCGCCGCACGTGCCGTAGCCGACGGGGAGTGCGAACTGGGCATCGTGCTGGGTGGCAGCGGCACCGGCGAGCAGATCGTCTCCAACAAGATCCGGGGCATCCGTTGCGTGGAAGCCACGGAGCCGGTCACGGCACTCCTGGGACGTGAGCACAACGATGCCAACGTGCTGGCCATGGGCGCGCGCATCATCGGCCAGGAGGTGGCGCTGGCCTGTGTCGCGGCGTTCGTGGCGGGCGAGTTCGCCGGCGGGCGCCACGCACGGCGGGTGGACAAGATCGCCCAGCTCGAGGCGGCCTTCGGAAACGAACGCGACCATCGCGACGGCTAGGTCAGGTTTCAGGTCGACAGGCCCATGGCGAGGTCGTTGAGCACGAGTTGCTGCGCCACGCCGGCCGCGTCGCCCCAGTGTGCGGTGAGATCGCGGACCTCGGCCTCTGAGGGCAGCCGGCCGCCGAGATAGACCCGCCCGACAGCCTTGCGCACACCCAGGTCCCCGGCCACGACACGCGGCCGTCCGAGGGTCCGTGCCAGGAACCAGTCGGCCGTCCACGGTCCGATGCCTGGCAGCGCGACGAGGCGCTCGACCAGAGCGGCGTCCTCCAGCGCCTCCAACGAGGCCAGCTCCAACTCGCCCTTCAGCACGGCACGCGCGACGGCGATGACACTGCGCGCCTTGGCAGTCGTCAGCTGGAGCGTGCGCAGGTCCTCCACGGAAGCGATGGCGAGCGGTGCCGCCTCCAGCGCGCGGACCTCCTCGCCGCTGATGGTGTAGCTCGTGCCGTAGCGCACGGCCAGGCGGCGCCTGATCTGGGCGGCCCAGCGGAGGTTGACCTGCTGGGCGCTGATGGCGCGAATCAGTGCGGTGAACGGATCTCGGTGCAGCAGCGGACGAACGCCGGGGTACGCGGC
>JALZLU010000488.1 GCA_030858685.1 Chloroflexota bacterium
TCCTCATCGAAGTCGAAGAGGTGGACCTCCAGCAGCCGAGTGCCGTCATCGACGAATGTGGGGCGAACACCCAGCGAGGCCACGCCGTCCGCCGTCCTGGCCGGTCGCAATGGGTCGGCCCCGCCCCAGCTCACACGCGCGGCATAGATCCCGTTGGCCGGCAACACGACCGGACTCTCGAAGGCCAGGTTGGCGGTCGGGTAGCCCATCTCCCGGCCGCGTCGATCGCCGGGCACGACTTCACCGATCACCGCGTACCGGCGGCCCAGCAGCGCTGCAGCGTCGGCCAGGCGCCCGGCCTCGATGAGCTGGCGGATGCGCGTACTCGAGACGCGCTCACCGCGCAGTTCCAGGGACGGCGACTCGGCCAGGGCGAATCCACGCTCCATGGAGAGCGTCCGGATGCGCGCGAGCGTTCCCTCGCGGTCTCGCCCGAATGCGCTTTCGGGGCTCATCACCAGGCCGGCGAGGTCTCGGCCACGCGCCAGACGGTCGATGAACTCCTCCGCCGTCTGCGCCGCGAACTCGCGGTCGAATCGTTGCACCACCACGAGCCCGCCACTCAGCGCGCCCAGGCGCGCCAGGCGTTCGGCGGGGTCGCACAGGAGCAGTGGGGGCGAGCCGCGCAGGACGGCTTCGGGGTGTGGCTCGAAGGTGATGACCGTAGCCATCGCGTCCAACCTCTCGGCCGTCTGAGCCAGTGTGCGGAGGATCGCCGCGTGACCGCGATGCAAGCCGTCGAAGACACCCAGGGTGGCCACGAAGCGAAGGTCACGCGGCAGATGGTCGATGCCTGCCAGGCGCTCCATGGTGCTCAGCGGCCGGGAGTGATGAAGACCTTCTCGGGATGAAGCTTGCCAGCGTCGTAGCGGGCCATCGCCGCGAGGCGCCCATCTGCATCGACGACTCGCAGGAGCCCCGACGGGCCGGATGAGAGCTGGCTACTCCCGCGATGCCGAACCGGCTGGCCCTTGGCCAGCGTGGCCAGTTCGTCGACACTTAACTCGAGACGGGGATACGCCTCCAGGCCAACGTCCGGTGGAAGCAACAACTCGGCGGCCTTGCCCGAAGCCAGCACGTCGCGTGCCCGATCAAGGGAGTGCGCCTCGTCGATGCTGAACGGACCGCTGGCGGTCCTTGTCAACGCCGCCAGATGGGCCCCGGAACCGAGGCTTTCGCCCAGATCGCGAGCGATGGCTCGGATGTATGTGCCGGCCGAGCAGCGCACTTCGAGGATCGCCGTGGGGCGCGACGGCTCCGAGTCATCCCAAGCCAGGAGTTCCAGTGAGCGGATCTCCACGCGCCGCGGCTTCAGCACAGGCTTCTCTCCGTGCCGCGCCATCTCGTAGGCGCGGCGTCCGCCGATGCGCACTGCCGAGTGGTCCGGTGGGACCTGCTCGATCCAGCCGCGGAGAGGCTCGAGTGCGCTCTCCACCGCCTGCCGGTCTGGCGCTGGCGCCTCGCTGGGCGACAGCTCTCCGTCCAGGTCGTCGGTCGTGGACCGTGCCCCGAAGACGACGAGCGCGCGGTACGCCTTCTCGTCGGCCATGTGGTACTCGACCATGCGCGTGGCACGCCCCAGGAAGACCGGCAGGACACCGGCCGCGAACGGGTCGAGCGTGCCGCCGTGGCCCACGCGACGCACACCGGACAGCCGGCGCACAAGGGCGACGATGTCGTGCGAGGTCGGCCCCGTCGGCTTGTCCAGGATCAGCACACCGTCCAAACCCGGGTCCACGGCATCGCGCTGGGCCACGGTCATGCTCCGTTCAGGGCGAGGACGAGGCGCTCGGCCTCGGCCAGGACGAGGGGGCGTGCCTCGCTGACCGGGCGGTCGATCGTCGCGCCAGCGGCACGCGCATGGCCGCCACCGCCGAAGTGGCCGGTGAGGACCGTGGCGTCGACACCGCCGTCCTTGGTCCGGACGCTGATGCGCGAGGTCGGTCCCAGGTCCTTGAAGACGATGGCCACTTCGCCGCTCTCCGACTGGCCGAGCAGGTCGATGAGGCCCTCGGAGTGCGCCGCTGTGGCGCCCGTCTCGGTGTAGTCGGCGGGCAGGAGCGTGGACCACACCACGCGTCCATCGAGCGACGTCGCCAGGCGGGCCAGCACGCGCCCGAAGAGCTGCAGCTGCAGGTTCGGCTTGGTGCGGTAGAGCCGCTTGGCGATCTCGTACAGCGGCGCACCCGCGGCGCGCAGCTCGGAGGCCACGCGCAGGGTGCGCGCGGTGGTGTTGGGATGCTGGAAGTT
The DNA here is from genome assembly GCA_030858685.1 of Chloroflexota bacterium. Classification (GTDB taxonomy): domain Bacteria; phylum Chloroflexota; class Limnocylindria; order Limnocylindrales; family CSP1-4; genus Palsa-1032. The sequence goes on from JALZLU010000488.1 coordinate 2,251, forward strand.
GGCCGTGTCGATGACCACTCCGGACATCAGGTTGGCGGCCAGTGCGCCGTCGGCCGCGTCGAACGGGACGCCCAGTCGAGCGGCCAGCAGCGTGCCCATCTCGCAGGTCGCCGCCGCCTCTGCGTCGATCCAGTCGACGGCACCGAAGCCGCGGTTGGAGACGTGGTGGTCGATGTTGACGATGGGTACGCGCGAGAACAGCTCGGCATGGTCAGTGAGCACGGACCCCACGCGCTCCAGCTCCCCACAGTCGCCGACCACGATGAGGTCATAGG
>JALZLU010000012.1 GCA_030858685.1 Chloroflexota bacterium
ATGCAGTCCTTCCCGCGCCTGGTGCTGCTGGATGGCGGCCGCATCGTGGCCGATGGTGTGCCCGCCGCGGTGATCACGCCGCGGCGCGTGCGCGACGTGTACGGGGTGGACGCTCGTTTCGTGCCCGGCATCGGGCCTCCAGTCGCCTTGAGCGGCGGCTTTCGGGATGAGTGAAGCGAGGGTCGGCCTCGGCCGACCTTGGGGCCGGCAACGGGCCCGGGTTGACTCCAGCAGAGGCCGCACGAGACGGCGTTGATCGCCCCCGCTTCGGCGCTCGACCTACGCTCTACGCTTACGTTTCTCCACCAGGAGCGCAGCGTCTGCCCGCGCGATGAGGTCGTCCCGAGTCTCCCCCTCCTCAAGAGCGGCGAGCCCCACGCTGATGGCTACCGACTGCTCGCTCAGGGCCCGCCCGATGGTCTCGAAGCGGCGGCCGACCTCAGCCGTATCGGTCCCGCTGAGCCCACACACGAACTCGTCGCCGCCATAGCGCACGATGGGGTCGAATGACCGCAGCTTGCCGCGGATGGTTGCCACGACCGTCTTCAGGACCTGGTCGCCGGCGGGGTGCCCGTCACGGTCGTTGATGAGCTTCAAGCCGTCCACATCGACATAGGCCAGCACGAAACGCCCGTCACCCCGCCGGGCCCGGACCATCTCGTTGGCCAGCACGAGGTCGCCCATCTCGCGTCGGTACGCTCCGGTCAGGCCGTCGAGGTGGGCGGTGGCGAGCTCGGCATCCAGGCGTGCCCGATCGAGTGCGGCCTGGGCTCTATCCCTGGCCGCGCGACGTCGATCGAGCGTGGCTCGTGCGCGATCGGCCGCCGCCTGGGCTCTGAGCTGCTGAAGCTTGCTGGCCGCCGGCTCATGGGAGGAGAGGATGGTCGCTTCCCGGAGCTCAGCACGAGCGTCCCGCAAACGCGCCGCCTCGTCCCGAGCATCGGCGGTCTGGTCGCGGTGCGAGGCGATCTGCGTCCGGTCTTCGGTGGCTCTCGCGCGATCGCGCTCCGCGGCGTCCCGATCAGCGGTGGCCCGCTCCCGCTCGTCCCGAGTCGCCTGGTACTCGGCTTCCGACGCGGGGTCGCTACCCTCTTCGTCTCGGTCTCGATCGGAGGAACGCTGGTCTCGATCGGAGGAACGCTGGTCGCTATCGGAGGCCTGCTGGTCGCTATCGGAGGCCTGCTGGTCCTGATCCGAAGCCGACTGGTCCCCGTCGGACAGTGTCTGGTCACGGTTCGTCAGCGTCTGGTCGTTATCGGCTGCCTTCTGGTCCGCACCCGAAGCCGTCTGGTCACGGTCCGCCCTCGTCTGATCCCGTGCCGCTGCCCCCTGGGTCTCGAGATCGTGTTGCCGTCCCGTGGCTTCCGGCGACGCCGGGCTGTGGCCGTTCCGACTCTTGCCGCTCATCCGTCCTGCTCCACCGCGCGCGACGCACCCAGGGTCGGGCCTATCGCTGGCGTCAAGAGAACCGTACCACCAGAGCGCCGAGACTCACGCGATGGCTGGCCGCCGGGGACCTCAGCGGCAGGGGATGAAGCTCGGGCGCTCGTCGAGGCGCTCCAGGAGACACGGTCGCCGGAATCGCTCGCGTACTCGGCCCGGTCTGCACCACGTCCCTGTGCGGCGTGCCCTCCACGAGTCGTCACTGGACTCGCCTTCCCTGGTTGGCGCCTCGCGTCCGTGCCAGGGATGCCTCGCCGCTCGAGCTCAGCGGCGAAGCCTTCCAGGTCATCCGCCGTGAGATATAGCGCCGGAGGCTGGAGGAAACGGGCGAAGCGGACCGGCTCGCGGAAGTCGAGGCGGACGCCGCCATGCGTGCTGGAACCGAAGGTCACGTCGCCGCCGCGGATGCTCCGCCGTACGCCCAGCGCGGTGAACCAGCGGTACGGACCGCCGATCTCCCAGCGCACGATGTTGGCCAGCGGGGTTCGCAGGCTGGCGAAGCCGAAGCGCGCGACGAGCTGTTCGCCATCCAGCCGCACCCAGGCGTTGCCCGGACGCACGCCCCAGGGCAGCAGCAACCAGCGCAGACGGGGACCAAGTCGCAACGGGGATGTGGTGCTCATGTCTGCCTTTCGGCTTCGCGCACCATCAGGATGGCGGGTCGGCCTGCTCCGACGGGATTCGGCGTGCTCCGTCGCGAGCGGTCACTCCCGCTTGCGCGGCGGGTCGAAGAAGGGCATGGGCACGACGGTGGCTCCGATGCGGCCGCGGTGGCCCTCCACGGTCCACTCCATCTGGAGCCGCAAGCCGGCCGGCTCGTGCGCCGCGTCCACCGATGCGATGGCGACGTTCTTCTTGAGCACCGGACTCCACGTCCCGCTGGTGGCACGGCCGACCTGACGCCCGCCGGCGAACACCGGCACCTGCTCTCGCCAGGCCATGGGCGACAGCACCGGGGAGAGGCCTTGCCGGGCGTAGAGCCGCTCCAGGTCGTCCCAGTCGAGGTCCAGTCCGACCAGGCGCCGGGCGGGACCGCCCCGGTCGACTTCGCGCTCGAGCGCCCGCCTTCCCACGAAATGCGCCTCCTTGTCCAGGCTGACCAGTCGACCCAGGCCGATCTCATAGGGCGAGTAGTTCTGCCCGGGGATGAGGGCGTGTCGTGAGCTCGTGTAATCGACGTCCAGCAGGATGAGGCCGGCCTCCACGCGGGCCACGTCGAGCGCCAGCATGCCGGCCGGCCGGATGCCGTAGGCGGCGCCGGCCTTCATCAGCGCGTCCCACAGCGCGAGGGCCTTTGGCGCATCGACCCACAGCTCGAAGCCCAGATCTCCCGTGTATCCGGTGCGGCTGACGTCGATGGCCAGCCGTCCGACCTTCCCGGCCCGTCTGCGGTAGTAGCCCAGGTTCGACCAGTCATCCCTGGTGGCGGCCTCAAGCACGGCGCGTGAAAGGGGGCCCTGCAATGCCAGCGCGGCGACCCGGTCACTGTCCTCCTCGATGGTGACGTCGAGGCCGCGGGCGTTCAGGCGCAGCCAGCGAAGTTGCGGGTCGGCGGCCGTCCAGCGGAACGAGTCGTCGTCAAGCCGGGCCACGGTGCCGTCATCGACGACCTTGCCGTGCTCGTCGCACCAGGGCGTGTAGACGACCTGCCCCGGCCGGATCCTGGTGGCGTCGCGAGTGATGACACGGTCCACCAGCGCGCTGGCGTCCGGGCCGCTGACGCGGTACTTGAAGAGCGGGCTGACGTCGAACAGGGCGGCGGCGTTGCGGACCGCGTTGTACTCGATGTCGTGGCTGGCGGCATACGCGCTGGCGGCATGGAAGCCGGCCCACTCGCGCCACTGGCGCTTGACGTTGAGCGGCAGGGCGCGTGAGTCGAACGGGGTGCCGACGGTCATGGCGGGCAGTATGCCGGGCGGATCGTCAGCCGGCGCGGCAGCGGAGGTTCGATTCCAGGTCGCGCTGGACGCCGACGCGCAAGTCGCGGGTAAGGGGGCGTCGCGACACTACCCGCCGAATGAATGGTCAGCGCATCGGTGCCTCGCTGCGGGCCCTGCGCCATCGGAGCCGGTTGCGGCAGGAGGACGTGGCACGCCTTGGCGGCGTTAGCGGATCGACCGTGGCGCGCATCGAGGGCGGCGATGTCACGGGCGTCACCGTGGGGACGCTGGTAGCTGCCTTCGAGGCAGTGGGCGCACGCGTCGACATGGGTCGCGTAGACTCGCGGCCGTCCCGCGGTTGGTCGGGCTTCCGGGCGGTGGCTCGGCGACGATGGGCAGAGGAGGGTTCGTGGGTCGCTCCTGGGACGCGATCGTCATCGGTGGGGGGCACAACGGCCTGGTAAGTGCCGCCTATCTGGCGCGCGCCGGGATGAGCACGCTCGTCCTGGAGAAGCGCCACATCCTGGGCGGTGCCTCGGTCACCGAGGAGGTCGTGCCCGGCTTCCGCTTCAGCGTGGCCAGTTACGTGGTAAGCCTGCTGCGGCCGGAGATCATCCGGGATCTCCAGCTGCCGCGCCACGGCTTGGAGATCCTGCCCCTGGATGGCACCTTCACGCCGCTCGATGGCGACTATCTATGGCGCACCAACGACCACGCCCAGACCATGCGCGAGCTGCGCCGCTGGTCGGCCACGGACGCCGAGGCGTACGAGGAGTACGGCCTGCTCATGGTGGAGATGGCGCGTTTCATCAAGCCCATCCTCTCGGCCGTGCCGCCGGACACCATCCGGCCCGACCCGCGCGACCTGCTGCCCCTGGGCGGTCTCGCCCGGACGTTCGCCGGATTGCCCCGAAGGCAGCAGACGGCCTTCATCCAGCTCATGACCATGAGCTCGTCCGACTTCCTGGACCAGTGGTTCGAGACTGACCCGCTCAAGGCGACCATGGCCGCGTCGGGCATCATCGGCACGTTCCTGGGTGTGCGCTCGCCGGGCACCGCCTACGTCCTGCTGCACCACTACATGGGTGAGATCGACGGCGCCTTCCGGGCCTGGGGCATCCCGCGTGGTGGCACCGGCGGGGTGAGTGAATCGATCGCCTCCGCGGCGCGCGCCAACGGCGCCACCATCCGGACCGAGGCGTCCGTCGCGCGCATCAATGTGCGGGAAGGTCGCGCCACCGGGGTGACCCTGGAGTCGGGGGAAGAGGTCGAGGCGAAGGTGGTCCTCTCCAGCGCTGACGCG
>JALZLU010000015.1 GCA_030858685.1 Chloroflexota bacterium
TTGCACTCCGGGCAGGTGCCCTTCGTGGCTGGCTTGCCGTTCTTCATGGTGATCTGCTGGGGGTCCTGGATCTCGACCTTCTTCTTGTCGCGTACGCAGTAGGCCTCGGCCATACCGGATCCTCCTCCTTCCATTCGACCGAACCTCGATGAGGCCCGGTCGGCGTCCGCCGGCCACGGTCGTCTGCCGCGGATCCGAACGTGGATCGCTCTCTAGGTTGCCACCTCCGGGCTCCACATGGAGGGTCGCCAGTGCACAGCACCCTCGCTGCGCACCCGCTCGTCCATCGCCGAGAGGATGAGTAGCGCCTCCAGACCTGTCTCGATGCAGGCCCGCTCGGCACGATCCTTCTGCTCTCCGGCCACGAATCCGCCGCTGGTGCGCTGCGCGAAAGCAGCGCACACGACGCCGGCACGGCAGCCCGCAAGAGTGGCCAGTACGAGCAGCGCCGACGCCTCCATCTCAAAGTTGAGGACCCGCTGAGCGGCCATCTCCGCGGCCAGCTCGGGGTAGCGGATGGGCAGCTGCGGGATCGGACGGCCCTGCGCGCCGTAGAAACCGGGGGCTGTGGCAGTCAGGCCAACGTGGGCCGTGTGACCCAGCCTGTGGGCTGCCTCGACCAGCGCCGCGACCGCCGCATAGTCCGCCACCGCGGGATATCCATCGTGGACGAAGTAGCTGGTGGTGGATTCGAGGCGCACCGCACCGCTCGTGATGACCAGGTCGCCCAGCGCGATGTCGTCGCGCAGCACCCCGCACGACCCGATGCGGATGAGCGTCGGTCGCGCCGTGATGGCCAGGATCTCGGCTATGGCGATCTCCACGTTGTCCGTGCCGATGCCCGTCGAGACCACGGAGATGCGCAGCCCCTTGAACATACCCGTGACGGATGCGAACTCGCGATGCCGCCGCTCCACCTCGATCTCGTCCAGAAGTGACGCGATCCGCGCGGTGCGATCCGGATCGCCGGGCAGCAGGATGTAGTCGCCCAGCTCACCCGGTGCGAGGTCGATGTGGTACTGCCGATCACCCTGCGGGATGGCGATCCGGGGGTCCGTGTCGGTCACGGGGCTCCTGTTGCTCCGACCCGGGCGCGTACCCTCTTGCGCGAAGAGCAGCCGGCGGGCTGCGCGAAGGGTGGCAGCAGCCCGCCTGAGCGTCAAGCACGCTCGACACCCAACGGATCCGCAGTCAGCGATGCCTCGACCGAACTGCGACGGCGCCACCAGACGAAGGCGCCCACCGACGTGAAGACGGTGGCTGCCCCGAGGCTCGCGAGGACAAGGAGGAGCGGCGCGTGGTCGGGCGCCGGTGCCGCGTCCCGCGGGAGCGTGGCCTGGGGATCGAGCGGCGACGATGGCATGGGCGAGGGCCCGGCAGCGATGGTGAGGATGCCGGCCGGCGACGTGATGTCCGCCAGTGACTCCAGAACGACCTCCGCCGACCCGTCGTCCGACGGGGCTACGACGCCGATCGCGTTGATGATTCGTCCGACATCCGGGGCCAGATCGATGGAGAACGACGCTTGGCGCGTCCGCAAGCGCGCATGTCCCGTCCCGTCGTCGATGCCGATACGCTCGGACGTCACCTCGGTCACGCGACCACCGACGCGGACGGTGCGGCCGTCGAACGAGGCGAGGTCGGCCAGGTCGATGTCCGGGATGGCGCCTGCCGGCGAGGCACGTGGCGCCAAGCCGGGTCCTGACCCGAGGCCACTGCCCGATCCGGTCGGGGCTCCGAGATCGCCGCCCGTAGGGCCGCCCGGTGCGCCAGGTGCGGCGCCGGGTGCGCCGGCGCCCGGCACACCCCCGTCGGTGTCGGGTGACGTGCCGCCATCGTCGTCGACGCCGGTACCCGGTGTCGCCGGACCGAGGACGATGTCCCCGCCGCTACGGGGAACCACCGCGAAGCGCTGGTCGGACGCGGTCGGGTAGGCCCGCCGAACCAATCCCGTCACGGTCGCATCGCGACCCTCGACCATCGCGTCAGGTGGGATGCCGGACGTCGACAGACCGGCCACGGGCAGCGAACCGGCGCTGCCCGCCAACGTCAGCTCCGCCCGCCACGCCGTACCATTGCGAGACACCTCGCGGACCGTGCCGCTGACCCGCACGAGGGTCCACTCCTGCGCCTGCGTCGGCGGCCGCTGGAGGCGTGACGCCGCCGCTGTGCTTCGCCCCACGACCTGTGGCGGCGAGGCAGCCTCGAGCTGTGGGGCGTTGTAGTAGGTCCCCACGCTTCCCGAGACGCGCACGATCGTGCCGACGGCCGGCAGCGTGGCCGCCTCCGGGAGCCGGAGCAGGACGGCGCCACTTCCATCCTGGATCGTCACGCGTCGCCCGTCGCTGTCCAGGAGACCGGCTGGCGCCGTGACCGTACCGGCGACCGTCGCCGTCCCACCGTTCCTCAGGGCATCGGCGATGCTGGAAGCTCCGCCGCCGGGCGGCGGCGTGGGCACGATGCGTCCGGTCGGGCGAGCCGTCGGTCGGGCTGTGGCCCGGGGCGTCGGGCGCGCTGTCGGGCGGGTGGTGGGAGATGGGGCGGGCTGGGCGATGATGACGAGGTCGTCCGCGCCACGGGGCCAGAGCCGGTGGCCGTCACCCGCGTCGCGCGATGACTCGCGCTGACCCACGATGCCCGTGGCGCGCACCCTCTGCCCGGTGGCGAATCGATCACGCACCATGCCGGTCGTCCCGAAGACGAAGACACGGGCTTCGCCGCGATCGTCGACGACGGTCAGCGCGAAGCTCCCCGACGAGCCGGCTTCGACCCGCGACACCTCCCCGGTGAGACGGGCCAGAGTGCCTTCGCGGCTCTCGGCCAGGCCGTCGCTGCGGATCGGCGTCGGCCCTGGGACCGGCGCGTCGCCGAGGATCGTCCAACCACCGTCGTCCGGCCGTATCTCGAGATTGCCGTAGGGGTCGGCCAGATCGCCGATGACCTCCAGACGCCGGCCTCGCTCCATCCCGGAGCCCTGCGCCGGGTCCGCCAGCCGTACGCCGATGCCGCCGGTGCCGTCCTGGATGACCAGGAACCCATCAGCCAGCAGCCGGCCTGGCTCCGCCGTGACCACGCCACGAACCACCACCTCCGTGCCGATCGCCCGGGCACGAGCGTCCCGGATCGAGATGGCCGGCGTCGGGGTCGGCGTGTCGGCTGCCGTCGGCGCGGGTGTGGCGGTCGGCGCTGGACTGGGCGTCCGCGTCGGGCTCGGGCTGGGTCGCACGGTGGCCGTGGGGAGAGGACTCGGGGTCGCGCTGGGCGTGGCCGAGGGGCTCGGCGTCGGGGGAGGCTCGTGGCGCGTGATGTCCGACGCATCCCGCAGATGCAGCCGATAGCCCGCCTGGCCGGTGCCTGACGCGTCGCGCTGGCCCAGCACTCCCGTGAGCTCGACGTTGGTTCCCGACGGCAGATGCTCGGGCCTGATACCGGACGCCGCCGCGGCCAGGACGCGCAGCGGACCACTGCCGTCGTCCACGGTCACCGCGAACCCATCGGCGAGTGTCTCAGCCCCACCCGTCACCGGCGCCCCGACGCTCACGAGCTGCGCTTCGGAGGCATCACCGGCAGCACCGGTATCAAGGATCACGGCGTCGAACGGCAGGCCGCTGCCGACGACCGCCAGATCGGCTGCCGTGTCCAGGCGCAGTGTGGTCAGACCGTAGCGTGACTCCATCCGGCCCCGGACCCGGACGTCCGTGCCGATGGGCAACGGCGGCCAATCGGCCGACGCCAGGTAGAGCGCCAAGCCGCCGGTCGCGTCCTGAGCGAAGGCTCCGCGGCCGGTCTCCGTAAGGCCGAGCGGCGTGGACAGGCGAGCCACCACGGTGACGCTGGCCCCCGCCGGCAGGGCCCGCGCCTGCTCCACCGTGACGGGCGGATCCGGCGTGGCGGTGGGGATGGGTGACGGTGTGGCGGTGGGCGCGATGGTCGGCGCCACAGTGGGCGCTACGGTCGGAGCAGGGCTAGGAACGTCGGTCGGAGCGATGGTCGGAGCGACGGTGGGCGAGGGCGCTGCGCTGGCGCTTGGGCTCGGTGGATGGCTCGCTTGATCGCTCGGAAATGGGGTCGGGTCATTCGTGGGCAGCGGATCTGGCGGTGTCGGAGGGTCCGCCAGGGCCTGGGGCGCCGGGAAGGATCGAACCATGGAGTCGACACTGTTGTCGTCCGTGTCCCAGCCATTGCCCAACGAGCCGCCGGGCAGGCGTTCCAGGCTCGATCCGGCAGCGGGCGCGGGACCGGGCATGCCCTCCACCCAACTGCTCGCGGCGGTCCCCCAGCTGAGGGAATCCAGGAACTGGCCATCGAGACGTCGCAGAGCCATGGTCCCGCCGACGGCGGAGAGGCCGCCCGTGTACGTGCCGTCAGCCAGTCCGGCATGGGCGCCGTCCCCATTGGCCACCAGCAGATGTCGTCCGGGTTCGAGGATCAGGCTCGCCTGCCAGACCTGCTTGCGCGAGACGGTCCCGCCAGTGGCCGTGACATAGACCAACTCCAAGTCGGCCAGGTCCAGCGCGCCGGCACCCGCGTTGTAGATCTCCACCCACTCGTCGGAGGCCGACGTACCGCCCGTGACGACCTCTCCGACCAGAAGTCGAGGCACTTCAGGCTCGACCGCCGGGTACGCCGCGGGTCCTGGCACGGGCGTGGCTGCTGACGCGATGGCACCCGTCGCGCTGACGATCAGCATGACGAGGGCCAGCAAGGCATAGCCACGCTGCTGGGTCCGAGCCTCAAGCATTGCCGTCTCCTCCGGATCAGGGTCAGGGCGGATCCGTGGCGGGCGGCGAGCCAACGATGACGATGATCGATCGCCCTTATCTGGCGCTCACCGGAGACTCATCGGTGGCTCATGCTGGAGAAGCCGTATGTCGAAGGGAGCGGGTGACCCTCGGTGCTGGGGTACGATGGGCAACCCCGCAACGTCCCCAGAAGAGAGGTTCGCGTTGGCTCGCGCCAAGAACACCGCCCGCGCTGAAGCGCGACGCCGCAACCGACAGGCCAGGACCCTGGTCACCGCAGGAGCCGATCCGGCGACAGACGCTGTCACGACGGAGGACGTCGTCGAGCCGGCTCCGCGGAGCCGCTTCGCCCTGCCCGATGTCCGTGGCGACCTGCGAGCGCTGCCGCGCATGCTTCTCACGCGAAAGCGGCTGTGGATCCCGTTCGCCCTGGTCATCATCGCGTTCGTGGTGGGCATGGCTGGGAACCGGCAGTTGCTGCCGGCCGCGCTTGTCGAGCCTGCCGCCGTCTACGTCCAACTGGTGCTGCCCACGCAGTCGCTCATCGCCTTCTTCCTGGCGGGCTTCATGGCGACGCGCGGCTCGTACCTCGTGGGTCTGCTGCTCGGCCTCATGACCGGACCGCTCTACTCGATCTGGTACTGGGAGGCATTCGGGGCGCAGCTTGCTGCCGACCTCGCGACACAAGGCACGATCATCACGTTCGAACAGTTCCTGGTCCAGACCACTATCCAGGGTGCGATCTTCGGGGCACTCGCCGCCGGCTTTGCCTCCTGGTATCGCGGCTTCCTGCGCTCATCGCAGGAGCGTGGCCGCCAGAACCGCATCGCCCGCGAGCAGCAGGCGCTCCAGAAGCGCAAGGAAGCGGAGCGCGAGGCGCGTCGAGCCAGCAGCCCAAGGCGCACGACGACCCCCTGATCGCCCTTCTCCGGCGCCTCGACGCCATATATGGCCGGGGCGGTACCAAACGACTGACCCGACCTCGACGCGGGATCTCGGCGAACGCGCACATCCGCGCCCTCTGCTCTTTCGAAGAGAGGGCAGATGCGACTCGTGCCGGGTCCCTGATCCGGCCGGGATGGAAGCTCGGGCCTGAGCGGTCGGCGCGGAGCCGGCACGGGACGCATCCCTATCCGTTCCTTCAGCCCAGCCTGCGCATGCCCGCCTGGCCCATCTGTCGCACGCCCTCGGCGCTGCCCGGACCGCCGGCCCCGCGCGCCAACTCCGTGAGCGGCACGATGCGCCGCGCGACGAGGTTGACCACGCTCGACTCACGCTGCAGCGTGCCCTCCACATAGAGCAACGCGTGGCGGCGCACCACCCCGCGCAGCCGTGCCCAGGTGTCCGGCCAGAGCGTCACGTTGACCATGCCGGTCTCGTCCTCGAGTGCCAGGAAGACCGTGCCGCGGGCGGTCATCGGATGCTGGCGCGTCACCACCAACCCGCCGATGGCCACCTTGCCGGGTGGCCGCTCATCCAGCCGCGAGACGGGCACCGCGCCCAGTCGATCGAGCGCCGGCCGGAAGAGCTCTACCACCTGGCGCCGCGCATCGAGCGAGAGGATCGCGTAGGAGTCGCCAAGGCGTTCCAGCTCGGTCGGTGGCGGCAGGTCGGGTGCTTCGGTGGGCGGGAGTCGAAGATCCAATGGTCGTCCCTGCGCCTTCTTCGAACCCTTGGAGCGCACGCTTCGCCCGTCGGAGCGTCCGCGCGTCGCGCCGGCCACCTCGCGCAGTTGCCAGAGCAGGCGCCGGCGTGCCTCGCCCAGGCAGTCGAGCGCGCCAGCACGGATGAGCCGCTCGATGATCTCCTCCGCGAGCTCCGTACGTGCCACCAGGTCGGCCAGCGAGCGGTACGGCCCGCCGCGAGCCAGCTCCACGTCGAGTGCCTCACCCTCGGCCTCGCCGATGCCCTTGACCAGGTGCAGCCCCAGGCGGATGCCGTAGCCGCGTGCCGTGTCCGCCGCCCAGCGGTCGCGTGCCTCCCGTCGGGGCACCACGCAGCTCGGCGCCCGGACGGGAGCCGGCCGCCGGTCGATGCCCGCGCCATCGGGGAGCTTCTCGCCGGGCAACCCCACCCACTCCGTGGTGGAGCGGTAGCGGCTGCGGTTGACGTCAACGGGCAGGATGCAGACGCCGTGGCGCTTGGCATCGTTGATGAGCACCTCCACGGGATAGAAGCCCATGGGCTGGGCGTTGATGAGCCCCGTCACGAACTGCGCCGGATAGAAGAGCTTCAGGAACGCCGATTCGTACGCGGTCCGGGCGAAGGCCGCGGCGTGGCTCTTGTTGAAGCCGAAGCTGGCGAATGCGGCGGCCTGCCGGTAGAGCTCCTCGGCCTGCTCGGTGGTGAGGCCGCTGCGCTCCATGCAGCCATCCACGAAGCGGGCATGGAGCTTCTCCATCTCCCGGTTCGAGCGCCA
>JALZLU010000413.1 GCA_030858685.1 Chloroflexota bacterium
CCGAGGTCCAGGAAGCGTTGACCCTTTCGACGCGCTGTTCACGGATGCTGGACCCCAGGATCGGCCGCTCGGAGGCGAACCTGGATGGCTGCCTGCGCTTCTTCGCGCGCCAGGGCGTCACCTGGACCGTGACGCCGGGGACGTCAGGACCGATCGCGCCGACACCGTCGCCTCTCGCCTCGGCTCCAGTGCCCCCTGCGGCCCCGGACGGGGCGACCTACTGGCTGGACCTCCGCCTTGACGGCGAGCTGATCAACCTGCAGCCGCTCGTGGAGACCGCGGACGGCACTTACGAAGCGTACTTCCCGTACGCTGAGTCGTGGTACGTGGAGGCGCCGGTGCTCGGCCTCTACAGCCACAACACGATCGACGGATGGCCGGTCACGATGACCGCGCTGCAGCTCACGAAGGGTCCCAGAGGCGTGCCGGGCCTCCCTTTCGAACTCGCGTCGGCACCGAGCCCGCTGCATGGCGACGCCACCACGATCTGGTCTGTCACGCTCATCCGAGGCCAGCCCCATGGTCTAGCCGTGGTCGTCGATGTGCAGCCTTTGAGGCCTACTCGTTGACGGTGATCGGACCTTCGGGAAGCTCCAGAACGATGGCGCCGTCGACCTCCACGATCACGGAGTAGACCGCCAACGGCAGCTCGGCGGGCGGATCCAGTGCCTCGCCCGTCGCCAGGTCGAAGCGCGACAGGTGCAGCGCGCAGGTCACGGAGTCGCCGGTCAGGAAGCCCTTGTCCAGCTCGAAGTACTCGTGCGAGCAGATGCCCTGCACCGCGTGGATCCGGCCCTCCAGGTTCACCACCAGGATGTCCGTGCCATCGACCTGGACCATCTCCATGGTCCCCGGATCCAGGCGCGCGACGTTGCCCACCGGGACCCGTCGGAGGGCGGCGGTCAGGCGGTCACCGGGCGGGTCAAGCGGCCACCGGCTCCGCCGCCGGCCACTTGTCCTCGAGCAGCCGGCGCAGGCGGTCCTGCGCGTCGCCCAGCGGGATGCGCGCCACGACCGGCTCCAGGAAGCCCAGCACGATCGACTTGCGCGCCTCCTCCCGGCTGAGGCCGCGGCTCATGAGATAGAAGATCTGGGTCTCGTCGATAGGCCCCACGGAGCTTGCGTGGCTGGCCCGTCGGACATCCGGCTGGTCGATCTCCAGGGACGGGATGGCTACCGACCGTGCCTTGCGCGTGAGCAACATGGCGAACTCACCGAGGAACGAATCCGTGCCCTTGGCCGACCGCTCGATGTCGATGAGGCCCTTGAAGTAGCCCCGAGCCCGATCCAGGAAGACGCCCTTGGAGAGCAGGTCGCCCGTGGTGTCCTCGCCGATGTGGCGCGTGTAGCTGGTCAGGTCGAACAGCTGCGATCCGCCGCCGAAGCCGATCTCCACCTGTCGCACTGACGAGGCCCGGCCGACCAGCTGGTTGTCGATGCGGCTGCGCACGAAGCCGCCGCCCACGTTGGCCATGGCCCAGCGCAGGGTGGCGTCGCGCTCCAGCGTGGCGTGGCGGTTGACGATCATGGAGGTGCCGTGCCCCAGGTCCTGCTCACCAGCCACATCCAGCGTGGCGCCTGCGCCTAGCTGCACTTCCAGCGTGCCCCACCACAGACTCTGGGTGGCATCGGTGGCGCGGGGCGAGGCTACATGCTCTTCCAATAGGCTGGCCTTTGCGCCATCGCCGAGCACCACCACCGTGCGGCTGATGAGGCCCCGTCCGGGGACGCCGGCGCCCCAGCGCAGGACGATGGGTGCCTCCAGCGTCACGCCGGCCGGCACATGCACCAAAACGCCGATGACCGAGGCAGCTCGCGCCACTTGAGCGAACCCATCGTCGGCGGGCAGCGTCCGACCGCCTTCGATGGCCTTGCGTACCAGCTCGGGTCGACGCCGGAAGACGTTCTGGAAGGTATCGACGGCGACCCCTGCCGCACGTGCCTCGTCGCCGAGCACGTGAGCCACGACGCGGTCTTCTTCCACGTGGAGCACAGCACCGGCACCCTCCGGCAGCGACGCGTCACCGGCCTCGGGAAGGTGCGTCACGCGCGGGTAGGGATGCACCTCATGGAGGCGCAACGGGCGCAGGTCGAGGTATGGCGTGAAGAGCGGGTTGGATTCGCCGGGCAATGACGCGACGAGGCGCGCGGCGTCCAGTCGCTCATCGAGCAGCCAGCCGGGTTCGTGGTGATCACGCGCGATCGACTTGGCGTCCACCCTTCCCGCGAACGCCAGCTTGAGTGGCGCGAGCGTCACCCGAGCGCACCCTCCATCTCCATCTTCACCAGCCGGTTGAACTCGATGGCGTACTCCATCGGCAGCTCCTTGGTGAAGACCTCCAGGAAGCCCTGGACGATCAGGTTCTGCGCCTCGTTCTCCGTCAGGCCGCGGCTCATCAGGTAGAACACCTGATCCTGGCTGATCTTGCCCACCGTCGCCTCGTGCGACATGGACGTGTCATCTTCCTGGATGTCGATATAGGGATACGTGTCGCTGCGGCTCTGGTCGTCAAGCATCAGCGCGTCGCAGCGCACCGAGGCGACCACGTTGGTGGCGCCCGGCGCGACCTTGAGCTGGCCGCGGTAGGTGGCGCGCCCGCCGTCCTTGGAGACGGACTTGGAGACGATGCGGCTCTTGGTGTCCGGCGCCAGGTGCACGGCCTTGGCCCCGGTGTCCTGATGCTGGCCCGCGCCGGCCACGGCGACCGAGATGATGTCAGCGCTGGCGCCCCGGCCGCGCAGATAGATGGACGGGTACTTGACCGTCTTGCGCGAGCCGGTGTTGGCGTCGATCCACTCGACCGTGGCGTCCTCGTAGGCATGGGCCCGCTTGGTAACCAGGTTGTAGACGTCGTTCGACCAGTTCTGGATGGTCGTGTAGCGGACCTTGGAGCCCTTCAGGGCGACCACTTCGACGACCGCGGCATGCAACGAGTCGGTGGCGTAGATGGGCGCCGTGCAGCCCTCGATGTAGTGCACCTTGGCGCCCTCGTCGACGACGATGAGGGT
>JALZLU010000035.1 GCA_030858685.1 Chloroflexota bacterium
GATCGCCGATCCCCGTCCGCTGCTGGACGAGCGAGTGGCCATGGTGGGCAGTCACTGATGCCCCAACCATTCCGGTCGGTCACCAGCGCGGTCATCCCTCTGCTGCGCGCCGACATCGACACCGATCAGATCATCCCGGCGCGCTACCTCAAGGGAACGCAGCGAGACGGTCTCGGCGAGGGCCTCTTCCGCGACTGGCGGGAGGATCGTGACGGCGATGCGATGGATCCACCCTTCGTACTGGACCGACCGACGATGGCCGGACGCAGCATCCTGCTGACCGGCCACAACTTCGGCTGCGGCTCCTCCCGCGAGCACGCGCCATGGGCGCTGTTGGCCGGCGGCATCCGTGTGGTCCTGGCGACCGGCTTCGCTGACATCTTCGCCAGCAACGCGCTGAAGAACGGACTGCTGCCGATCACGCTCTCGACCTCGGAGCACGAGACGGTCCGGGACCTCCTCGAGGACGAGCCTGACGCGACACTGACGGTGGACCTTTCGGCGCAGGTCGTCCGCATCCCGGGAGACACGTTGATCGACTTCAGGATCGACCCATTCGCCCGCCAGATGATCCTGGCCGGCACGGACCAGCTCGGCTGGCTGCTGGAACGGTCGGCGGCGGTCGCGCGCTACGAAGCCGACCATCCGGTGCGATATGACACGAGGTCGCCGGCACCCGTCGTCTGAAGCGATGCTCGCGCGAGGAGACCAGGCATGTCCGACATCGACCAGCGCCTGCCGTATGGGCGCCCCAGCCACCCTTTGAAGCGGCGATCGGCGGCGATCACCGACGGTCCGGATCGTGCCCCGGCCCGGGCCATGCTCAAGGCCATCGGCTTCACGGACGATGACCTGGCGCGGCCGATCGTGGGGGTGGCCACGACCTGGATCGAGACGATGCCCTGCAACTTCAACCAGCGCCGCCTGGCGACGTTCGTGAAGGAGGGCGTTCGAGCGGCTGGGGGCACGCCCATGGAGTTCAACACCATCGCCGTATCGGATGGTGTCTCCATGGGCACCGAGGGGATGAAGGCCTCGCTGATCAGCCGTGAGGTGATCGCCGACTCGATCGAGCTTGTGGCGCGCGGGCATCTGTTCGATGGACTGGTCTGCCTGGTCGGCTGCGACAAGACCAATCCGGCTGCGGCCATGGCCGCCGCGAGACTGGATATCCCCACGGTGATCCTCTACAACGGCACCATCATGCCCGGCACCTTGGGGGGCCGCGACCTGGACGTCGTGAGCGTCTTCGAGGCGGTGGGCGCCTACCGCGCGGGCACCATGAGTGCCGAGGACCTCTACCAGATCGAGAACCGCGCCTGCCCCGGAGCGGGTGCCTGCGGCGGGCAGTTCACGGCCAACACGATGAGCATGGTGCTGGAGTTCCTGGGTCTTTCGCCGGCCGGGCTGAACGGCATCCCGGCGGAGGATCCGGCCAAGGATGAGGCAGCGCGAAGGTGCGGCGCGTTGGTCATGGAGCTGCTCGACAACGATCGCCGGCCATCGGCGTTCGTGGATGGCCGAGCGCTGGAGAACGCCATCGCCGCCATCGCTGCCACCGGCGGCTCCACCAACGGAGTGCTCCACCTGCTGGCCATCGCTCATGAATTCGGTCTGCCGCTGGACCTGGACACGTTCGACCGGATCGCCGAGCGGACGCCACTCATCGCGGACCTGCGCCCAGGCGGCCGCTTCCGTGCCGCAGAGCTGTACGAGGCGGGAGGCGTGGGCCTGGTGATGCGCGAGCTCCTGGCTGCAGGGCTGCTGCACGGCGAGGCGCCCACCATCGACGGCCGGACCATCGCCCAGATCGCCGGCGAGGTCCGCGAACGGCCGGGCCAACAAGTGATCCAGCCCATCGGTGCCCCGCTCAAGAGCAACGGGGGATTGGCCATCCTGCGCGGCTCACTGGCGCCCGATGGCTGCGTCGTCAAGCTGGCCGGCCATGAGCGCCGGCAGCATCGAGGACCGGCTCGCGTATTCGACTCGGAGCCCGCCTGCTTCGAGGCCGTCAAGGCACAGCGGATCACGCCCGGGGATGTCGTGGTGATCCGCTATGAGGGTCCCGTCGGCGGTCCCGGCATGCAGGAGATGCTGGCGGTCACCGGGGCGCTCGTGGGAGAGGGCCTGGGTGATTCCGTAGCGCTGCTCACCGACGGTCGCTTCTCCGGCGGCACGCGCGGCCTGATGATCGGCCATGTCGCGCCCGAAGCCGCCCTCGGGGGACCGATCGCCCTGGTCCGTGACGGGGACGTGATCGCGGTGGACGTGGACGCGCGGACCCTCGACCTGGAGGTCGAGGCGGACGAGCTGGACCGCCGGCGCGCAGGCTGGGTGCCGCTCCCGCCCCGCTACACCAGCGGTGTCTTCGCGAAGTACGCGGCGCTGGTCTCCTCTGCGTCCGAGGGAGCCATCACGCGCCCCTGGGCCAACCGCAGTGAAGGCTGATCCGGCGGATGTACAGCTACTGGGCAGCGCTCGCTCGGCCACCCTGGCCACCATCTCGCCGAGCGGCCTTCCCCGGCTGGTACCGGTCTGTTTCGTGGCTGTCTCGGACCCCGAGGCCGAGCATGGGATCCGGATCTACAGCGCGCTGGACCACAAGCCGAAGCGTGTTTCGGAGCCGCGATGGCTGGCACGAGCTCGCGACATCGCGGCCGACCCCCGCGTGAGCCTCCTCGTGGACCACTGGTCAGAGGATTGGTCCAAGCTCAGCTGGCTGCGGCTGGAGGGTGTCGCGTCGCTCATCGCGCCGGACGCCTCAGGCGGCGAGCACGCCGCGGCACTGTCTGCTCTGCGCAAGCGCTATCCGCAGTATCTGGAGCAGGACCTGGAGACCCGACCCGTGATGCGCATCACGCTGCGACGCGTGACGGGCTGGAGCGCCACGTCCACCCACCTGCTCAGCGTGTAGTGCGGCGCAGGCCGCCACGTCGCGTGAGGGCACGATCGGCCAGCGCCGCCACGGCCATCGCCACCACGGCGCGCTCCTCGAAGGGCAGCTGCCGGACCACGGCCATGAATTGGTCGGCGCGAGCCTTGTCGATGGCCGCCAGCACGGCCGTACCGTCGCTCGTCATGGACAGGGTGCGCTGGCGTCGGTCGACCACCTCCTCGCTCCGAGTCAACAACCCGCGCGCCACCAGCCCGGACGCGACCCTGCTGGTGGCGGAGGGGGAGCGCCCGATGCGCTCAGCAAGATCGGCCACGGTGAGCACCTCGCTGCCCGACACGGCATACAACGCTGCGAGCTGCGTGAAGCCCAGATCGAGCTGGGACAGTTGCGCCGCGAAGCCGATCACCAAGTCGCGCCAGACGGCCCGACCGACGGCGATGCGATCCGATAGCAGGCGCGGGTTCTGTAGCTCGGCGCCAGCCGCTTGCACGGACTCGCGGAGCGGCCGAGGAGTACGTGCATCCATGCTCTGAGCCTACCCGGGCGGGTCGTTCAGTGCACGCTTGCACCCATCGTCCCGAGCGGTGGCCGTCGGCCCTGCTACGGTTGGCGGGAGGCGCCCGACCGGTGCCCGCGCCCAGCGGCCGGGCGCGAGATCGCGTCCGAGCGCGACGATCTTGAGGAACACTTGACGGAGATCGCGCTTC
This sequence comes from Chloroflexota bacterium, assembly GCA_030858685.1. Taxonomy (GTDB): domain Bacteria; phylum Chloroflexota; class Limnocylindria; order Limnocylindrales; family CSP1-4; genus Palsa-1032. The sequence goes on from JALZLU010000035.1 coordinate 3,604, forward strand.
TCTTCCCGGGTCAGGGATCACAGTCGGTGGGCATGGGCCGTGCCCTGGCCAGTGCCTCTGTCGCGGCGGCTGCTGTCTTCCGCACGGCAGCCGAGGCCCTTGGCGAGGATATCTCGCGGGTCGCCTGGGAGGGTCCGGCCGAGCAGCTGGACCGCACCGAGAACGCACAGCCTGCACTCCTCGCAACGTCGATCGCCTACCTCCGAGCGTTGGAAGAGGCCCTTGCCAGTGACGGGCGAACGCTCCCGCAGCCTCGCTTCTACGCCGGTCACTCGATGGGCCAATACAGCGCCATGGTCGCGGCGGGCGTCCTTGAGCTGTCCGACGCCGTGCGCTTGGTGCGCGAGCGTGGCCGGCAGATGCAGGCTTCCGCCCCGGACGGCGCGATGGCAGCGGTCATCGGCCTCGACGACGAGCGGATCCCTGAGCTCGAAGCGGCTGGTTCGACGGCCGGCGTGCTGACCATCGCCAACCGCAACTCCCCGGGCCAGATCGTGCTGAGCGGTGATCGCGCGGCCGTCGAGGCGGCAGCGGAGGCCGCCAAGAGCCTCGGCGCCAAGCGCGCCCTGATCCTGCCGGTCAGCGTGGCGGCGCACTCACCGCTCATGGCACGTGCCGCCGAGGGCATGCGCGCGGTGCTTGCCTCGGTCCCCTTTTGCGACCCGGCCGCACCGCTCCTGGCGAACGCCGACGCACGCCTGCTGACCACGGGCGAGGAGTGTCGAACGGAGCTCATCGAGCACCTGACGCGCGGCGTCGACTGGGTGCGCATCGGGCGAGACCTGGAAGCGGCAGGGGTCCAGCTGGCCGTGGAGGTCGGTCCGGGCAAGGTGCTCATCGGCCTCATGAAGCGGATCGCTCCGGGCATCCGGGCTGTCGCCCTGGACGACCAGACCTCAGCCATCGGCATCGCCGTCCCGTCATTCGACGCCAGTCCTGTCACGGCCTGAACGGCCGCCCTACCCGGAGGATCCCGCCGACTGATGCGCCGCCCCGATTTCTCTCGCCGAGTCGCCGTTACCGGCATGGGCGTCATCAGCCCCATCGGCCAGGACCTGGAAACGGTCTGGACCAACCTGGTCGCCGGAGTCAGCGGACTCCGCCGGATCACCCGCTGGGACCCCACCCCGTACGAGGCGCAGATCGCCGGCGAGGTCGACTTCGACGCCTCGCCGTGGATGGACTTCAAGGCCGCTCGCCGCACGGACCGCAACGTGGTCATGGGCGTGGCCGTGGCCAAGATGGCGCTCGCCGACTCCGGCCTCGAGGTCACTGACGCCAATCGCGACGACCTGGGTGTGATCTTCGGCTCGGGTGGCGGCGGACCGCACCTGATGATGGAGAACCAGAAGATCTGGGAGACCAAGGGTCATCGACTGGTCAGCCCGTTCTTCATCGCCAACATGCTCAACGACACGGCCTCCGGCCAGATTGCCATCGAGACCGGGATCCGCGGCTCCAACATGGCCATCATCACGGCCTGCTCCACCGGAACGCACAATATCGGCGAGGCGGCCGAGGGCATCCGCCGCGGCGACTACGTGGCGGCCGTGACGGGCGCCACGGAGAACTCCATCCACGAGCTCGCCTACATCGGCTTCTCCAACATGCGTGGCATCGGTCAGCCACGGCCGGGCGAGGGTCTGGAGACCGTCTCGCGGCCATTCGATCTGACGCGCAACGGCTTCGTGCTGGGCGAGGGCGCCGGGGCCCTCATCGTGGAGGACATGGAACACGCCAAGGCGCGCGGCGCGCACGTCTGGGCGGAGGTCACGGGATACGGCTCGGCGGCCGACGCCTGGGATCTCATCCAACCCGTGGAGAAGGGCGACGGCGTCCGAAGGGCGATGCTCCAGGCGCTGGCCCGCCACGAGGTACCCGCCGACCAGATCGACATGATCAATCCGCACGGCACCTCCACCCCACTGGGCGACCTGCGCGAGGCACAGGCCATCTGGGCCGTATTCGGCGAGCGCACGCCGGAGATCGCCATCAGCGCCACCAAGTCGATGACCGGACACCTCATGGGCGCATCGGGAGCGTTCGAGGCGATCGCCTCCATCCTCTCGCTCTACAACCAATGCGTGCCGGCCACCATCAACTACCGCGACCCGGACCCGGAGATCAACCTGGACGTCGTGCACGGCGCCCCACGCCCGATGCGCCTGCGCTACGCGCTCTCCGACAACATCGGCCTGGGCGGCCACAACGGCGCGGTGATCTTCAAGCACTACGAGGGCGACTGAACCGCCCATTCGGTCGGCGTGTGGCGGCGCACGGCGGCCACTCATCCTTGACGACCACCTCGCCGGACGTCGCATGACCTACGATCGAGCGATGGATCCGCCCGTCCTCTCCGTACAGGTCGCGCGTCGGTTGGCGATCCGCGCGGCGTTGCTCGAGGGGCCGCGTCCCGCCCCTGACAGGAACGGCATCCTGGAAGTGGTGCGGGGACTCGGATCGCTGCAGATCGATCCCACGCGCGCCGTCGAGCGGACCCATCTGCTGGTGCTCTGGAGTCGCCTCGGTCCGTACGACCCGCGCGATCTGGACCGGCTGCGCTTCGAGGACCGGCTTCTCTTCGAGTACGCCGCGTTCATGATGCCCACCGAGTCCTACCCCGACCAGGCCCTCGCCATGGAGCGCTTCGCCACGCGGGACGGGGCGTGGGAGCGCCGCGTCCGCGACTGGATGGCGGAGAACGACACGCTCCGCCAGTCGATCCTGGAGCGGCTGACGGCAGAGGGCCCGCTGCCGTCCCGATCCTTCGTGGCGCCGCCGGGGACCACGGACTGGAAGTCCTCGGGCTGGACCGGCGGACGCAACGTGCCGCAGATGTTCGAGTTCATGAGCCGGCGCGGCGAGATCCTCGTGGCCGGCCGCGAGGGCGGACAGCGGCTGTGGGATCTGGCCGAGCGGGTCGTGGGACAGGCCATGCCGCGGGAGACGGTCACGCGGGAGGACTTCGCCGAGCGGCGCATCCAGCTGGCTCTCAGCCGTCTCGGTCTGGCCGACGCGCGCGAGATCCGCGACCGCGTCCCGATCCTGCCCTCTGCCGAGATCCGAGCGGCCATCGACCGTCTCGTGGTCACCGGCACACTCCGGCGGGTGACGATGGAAGCTGATCCGGCGGCGGAGACCTACATGCGGGCGGAGGACCTCCCGCTCATCGACTCTGTGGCGGGCGCTGCCTGGCGCCCTCGGACCACGCTGCTCTCGCCCTTTGACCCCCTCATCCGGGACCGAGAACGCACCGAGCGCCTCTTCGGATTCCACTTCCGGCTGGAGATGTACGTGCCCAAGGAACGGCGCAAGTTCGGCTACTTCGTGTTGCCCATCCTGCACGGCGACCGGCTCATCGGGCGAGTGGATCCCAGGATGGACCGACGGCGGCGGGTGCTGGACGTTCGCGCCGTTCACGCCGAGCCGGACGCCCCCGTGGATGATGCAGAGGTCGGGCGCGCGGTGGGCGAGGCCGTCCGCGAGCTGGCCACCTTCCTGCGAGCCCGGGCGATCCGTTATGAGTCAGTGCCGGAAGGCTGGCGGGCAGGATCGGAGCAGTCCGAACCCGCCTGAGTCGGGCACGACCGTCGATGTCAACGCCGGACCATGCGCCCCAGGGGATCGCCCACCAGTCGACCATCACGCATCACGAAGTGACCTCGGAGGATCGTGGCGACGGCCGCGCCCATCGTCGGGCGA
>JALZLU010000057.1 GCA_030858685.1 Chloroflexota bacterium
GCCTCGGCTGGCCGGCCCTGCGTCGTGCTCGACCCTGGGCCGCGGGACGTGGGCTGATGCTCCGAGCGGCGGTGCTTGGGCTGCTGCTCTACGCCGTGGCCCAGGGCGCGCAATTCGTGGCGCTTGATGTGCTGCCGGCAGCCTCCGTGAGCCTGGTGCTCTCCAGCACGCCGATCGTGGTGGCGTTGCTCAGCCGACGCCACGCCACTGAGGGCGCGACGCGCATCCAGGTCCTGGGCATCGGGGTCCTCGTGGCGGGCGTGTTGCTCTACTTCGGGCTGGAGCCCGTTCCGGCGGGGGCCCTCCTCGGGGTGGGCATCGCGCTCGTCGGGATGCTGGCCACGGCCGTGGGCGCGCAGATGGGCCGCGCACTGGCCCGCGACGCGATGGACCGCTTCGGCGGAGCCGTGGCGCTGACCGGCGTGACCATGGCCGTCGGCGCCGCGGTACTGCTCGCCGGCGGTCTGGCACTGGAGGGCATCCCCCAGCTGTCAGCCACGAGTTGGCTGATCTGCGGCTGGCTGGCGCTGGTCAACACGGCCTTCGCGTTCACCGTCTGGAACCACACCATGCGCCGGCTGACGGCTATCGAATCGAGCGTCCTAAACACCGCGATGCTGGTCCAGATCGCCATCCTCGCCTGGCTCTTCCTGGGCGAGACGCTGGACGTGCGGCAGATCATCGGCCTCGGCCTGGCGTTGTGCGGCGTCCTTCTCGTCCAGATGGCACCGGTGCTTCGAGCGTCCGCCAGTCGCGCCGGTCGAGCGATCCGTCCGGACAGGCGCTGAGGACGTCGCATTGATCCGGATCGCAGCATGCCGCCGGGTCATCCCAGCCGAAGGGTACGACTCGTCACGATGACCGAACAGCGCAGGTGTGGGGGACCAACTTGCGGCGGCTGGCCACCCGACTGGACTCTGCCTGCGGGCTTTGCCGCGGGTGGACGGCGTAGCAGCACGCTCAGCGCTGATGCTGCGGACGCGACCAGACACTTCGCGCAGGCCGCGGTTCGTTCCGGTTGCGGAAGCGCTTGGGCTCGACTCCTTCCCGGGCCAGCTTCTCGACGCGCTGGGGTCGACGGTCACACCCTCGATGGCATTCGACGCTGTGATCGATGCGATCCGGGTCTCGCTGGAGAGGGCGCGTAGAAGGTCAGGCAACTGGTCGCGGTAGAGTCCTTCGCGACCGCGGCCGACATCGAGCCGGGCCAGGCGAGCGCCTAGACGGGCGGGCTGCCCGCCCAGGATTAGGGGCTATGCGGGTCAAGGCCTGACTCGCTCGAGGAGGGATCCCAGATCGCTACCAAAACCGTCCGCGCCAACGGGATAGACATCAGCTACACGGTCGAGGGTGCCGGTCCACCGCTGGTCATGCTGCACGGCGCCACGTCCAGCGCCGTGGAGGACTGGTCGGCGCAGCGGCCTCTCTTCCGGCGCGCCTTCCGCATCTACCTGGTCGATGCGCGGGGCCACGCGGGGACACGCTGGGACGCAAGAGACGGCTTCGACAAGGAGGTGCTGGTGGCGGACCTGCTCGGGTTCGTCGACGCCCTGGAGCTGGAGACGTTCCACCTGGCCGGTTTCAGCATGGGCGCGATGACCGCGCTGACATTCGCCACGCTTCACGCGGAGCGGCTGCGCACCGCCCTCATCTGCGGCATCGACGTCCAGCGCGAGCCTCGCGCCCGCGTCGCAGCCCGGCTCATGGACCCTGCCCGCATCGAGCGTGAGGAGCCGGCCTGGGCCGCGCAGCTGGAGCGCCGCCACGCACCGGTGCAGGGATCCGGTGCCTGGAAGCGCCTGCTGCCCGCCATCGCCGCAGACGTGGCCAACCAGGTTCTCCTGTCACCCGCGGAGCTCCGCCAGGCGCGTGTCCCGACACTCCTCGTCTACGGGGACCGCGACATCTTCGTACCGGTCGACCACGCGGCGGCCCTCCATCGACAACTGCCATCTGCTCGCCTGCTGGTCGCGCCCGACTGCCCGCACCAGGTGATGGTCAGCCAGCCGGCGCTTTTCAACCAGGCCGCCGGCACCTTCTATCGCTCGACCGAACGGCTTGCCCGCGAGCGAGCCGGCGTGCCCGTGCCTTCAGCCCACGAGCCCAGCGTCGATGGTGCCGCGGTGTTGGACCCTTCGCTCGTGGAGTCAGAGGCATCCGCAACAGCAACGAATGCCGCGCCATCGGGCGGTCACGAGCCCCATGCCGACGATCCCGAGTGGTGGGATGCCTGGCGCTGAACGTCTCGTCCACGCCGCACAGCATCGGCCCGCGGAGTCTGGATCGGTAGGGTTCCGTGCAGGGGATGCACTGTCTTGACCGGCCGCGGCATCGTCCGGTCGCGTTCATTCACCTGATGCAAGGCTCGCCCCCCAGCCATGGGCGCTGCGACGCGCTGAGCGGCACGTTGCCGGACATGGGTACGCTTGACACCATCGGCCACGACATCATCGAGCCACGACCATCGATTAGCCACGACCATAGACGGAGGCACTGCCCATGCCCATGACCCTGCTGGCCCTCTACCGTGCCCCCGAGGGCGGCGAAGAGGCGCTCCAGACCTTTCGACGTCGCTACTACGAGGAGCACCTGCCGCTCATCGCCAAGGTCCCCGGCCTTCGTTC
>JALZLU010000073.1 GCA_030858685.1 Chloroflexota bacterium
CCGGGCCTGACCGAGCCCGACACGGACAGCGGAGAGCGTTGGCAAGCCGGCCAGGTCTGGGCACACGTCGCAGAGTTCGTGCCCTACTGGATGAGCGAGGCGGAGAAGGTCATCGCCGCTGCGTCACCCGAACCGGTGCCCTTCGGACGGATCAAGACCGATGAAGCCCGCATCGGGGCCATCGAAGCGGGGCGCTACGTGGCGGCAACCGATGTCATCAGCCGAGTCAGCGCGTCGATCGAGGCGGTGCGAGTCTTCACGGCCGAATTGGATCCCCGCGAGTGGGAAGCCCGTGGTGAACACCCGAGCCGGGGCACGATGACCGTGCAGCAGATCTTCGACCGGTTCGTGGCGGCGCACCTGGAGGAGCATGTCGAGCAGCTGGAGAGGCTTGCGCGCTCCTGACCGATCTCAGCCTCGGTCGCGAACCAGGGTCCTGAGCACGAAGAGCACGTTCGCCGGCCGCTCGGCCAGGCGGCGCATGAAGTACGGATACCACTCGGCACCAAAGGGCACGTAGACGCGCATCGTGTGTCCGGCCGCCGCCAGGGCCTCCTGCAGGTCGCGCCGCACGCCGTAGAGCATCTGGAACTCGAAGCGCTCGTCGCCGATCCCCTCGCGCGCCACGAACTCACGGGCATGACCGATGATCGCCTCGTCGTGCGTGGCGAGACCGGGATACACGCCCGCTACCAGCAGCCGTTCCATGAGCCGGACATAGCTCTCATCCGACTCCGCCTTGGACGCGAAGGCCACGCTTGCCGGCTCGTTGTAGGCGCCTTTGCAGAGCCGGACCCGGATGCCGGCGACAATCAGCGCCTCCACATCGTCCGCGCTGCGCCGCAGGTACGACTGGATGACCGCGCCCACGTTGCCGTGTTCCGCGTACAGCTCACGCACGATGTGCAACGTGGCGTCGGTGCGGCTGTGATCCTCCATGTCGATGCGCACGAAGGCGCCGCGGGCTTCGGCTCGCTGGACGATGCGACCGACGTTGCGCTGGCAGAAGCCGGTGTCGATGTCCAGCCCCATCTGGGTCAGCTTGACACTCACGTTGCCGTCCAGACCACGCTCCGCAAGCGCGTCGAGCACCTCGAGATAGCGATCCGCGGCGGCCGTCGCGGCGGCCTCGGTGTCCACGGACTCGCCCAGCACGTCGACGGTCGTGGCCAGTCCCGCTGAGCGAAGGCGCTCCAGCGCGAGCAGCGTAGTGGGCAGGTCCTGGCCGGCCACGAACCGCCGGACCAGGCCCCGTGTCATCGGAAGTCGCTGCGAGAGCCGCTCCAGGGACTCCCGCTGGGAGGCCCACACGAAGCCAGCCCGCAGCGCGCGTCCGGGCAGTTCCCGGACCGCCTCGAGTGCCCCCGGACGTGCATCGTCAGCGTCGTGCCGAGCCTGCCAGGCGGCCAGCGCCTCGCGGATGGACTCCTCTGGCGGCCCGCCGCCGACCGCGCCATCCGGACGACGATAGAGGCGGCAGCCAAGGCCGATATCCGTGTCCCCGTCGAGCACCGCCACGTCGCGTCCATCGATGCGCACCGTGGGCGACCCCCGGAAGGCCATGCCCGCGGCGTGATCGAGATCCCTGATGAAGATGCGTTCGACGGATGTCGCTCGGTCGGACTCTTCCAGGACGGAGCGCAGAAGCGCCTCGGTAGACGCGGCGTGCGGACAGTCGGGTGTCACCAGCAGCTCGACGCGGGGCAGATCCGTGGCGGCACCCGTCACGCGAGCCGCCGCGGGGCGGGCCAAAGGTTCAGCACGGGGGCACGGTAGCGCATCCGCTTCTGCTATAAGGACATGTGAGCCGACAGCGCAGCCAAGAGCGCCGGTCATTCGGTGAGAGCGCCCGGAACCTGATCCGCGCTGTCGGCGCGGGCCTGCTCATCGGCCTGCCCATCCTCTTCACGCAGGAGATATGGGCCAACGGCTTCGTGCTGCACCCGCTCAAGATCGCCCTGCTCCTGGGCGTGGCGTTCGTGGTGGTCGTGGGTTACAACGCGGCCAGCGGCTTCCGCGCCGATAGCTCGGTCCTGGACGTCCTCATCGACAGCATCGAGGCGATGGGTCTGGGCATCCTCGTGGCGCTGGTGGTGCTCGTCCTGTTCGGCCGCATCGAGGCCGACATGGGCATCCGGGAGATCGCCGGCAAGGTCTCGCTGGAGGCCATCCCCATCGCCTTCGGTGCGTCGCTCGCGCGCAGCCAGCTGGCATCCCCGGAAGACGAGCCGGACGAGGAGTCCGATGCCGGCGCCAGCGGAGGCTCGGACGAGAGGGATATCGGACCGGCCCACCGGCTCGTCATCGCGGCTGGCGGAGCGTTGCTCTTCGCCCTGAACATGGCGCCCACGGACGAAGTCGTGGTGCTCGGCACGGAGGCCGACTGGCCTTTGCTCATCGCGGTCATGGTCGTCAGTCTGCTGGTCACCTTGGCCCTCGTCTTCTACGCCGACTTTCGAGGCGGTCGAGATCCGCACCCCGGTGACAGCCCCATGGACCATCCCGTCAGCGAGACACTGGCGGCCTACGCCATCAGCCTGGGCGTCGCTCTGGGGCTTCTCTGGGCATTCGACCGGACGGAGGGGGTCGCCCTTCCGGCGATCCTGGGCATGACCGTCATGCTGGGCGTGGCAGCCTCGCTGGGCGCCGCCGTGGGACGGCTGCTGCTGGGCGGCGGCGGAAGCGGGGGCAACGACGCCGTCAAGGCCACCGATGGGAATGGCGGCAAGAGGGACGAAAACGCTCAGGCGGAGGTAGGCTCGTGAGGCAGAACGCACTGGAATGGGCGGCCCTGATCGTGAGCGGCGCGGCCATCGCGCTCGTGGCGGTCCTGCTCGTGGTGGAGGGCATCGGGCCGATGTCCCCTGCGGGACCTGCCCTCACCCTCCGGCCCGAGGAAGGTCGCGCCATCGCGCTCGGCTGGTCCGTGCCGGGGACCCTCTCCAACAAGGGCCGCGACGCCGCCGAAGCAGTCGTCGTCGAGGCCGTGGCGTCGGTGGGCGGCACGGAGGAGACCAGCGAGGTCGAGGTCATGTTCCTGCCCGGCGGAAGCTCGATCGACGTGCAGTTCGGGTTCAGCGCCCAGCCGGAAGGTGAGATCGAGACTCGATTGGTGGGCTACCGCGTGCCTTGAACCGGCGCCTCGTCCGTGGTCGCCACCGTTGGCGAACCGCGGCCCATGGCCAGCGCTGCCGGCA
>JALZLU010000116.1 GCA_030858685.1 Chloroflexota bacterium
ACCCAGCACTGGGCGATCCGTAATACACGCGACGCTACGGCGCATCCTCGCCAGCAATGAGTCGACAGCCTCTTCAGTCCTTCTGCCGGCCAAGTGTCATCTTCATTGCGAGCGTTGTCAAATTCTCATGCCCCCGCTTGTCAAAGAGTTCGCGGAACTCGCCTTCGTCCCAGCGGCGCAGGAATTCCTCGCCGCTCATGCCCATCAGTCTGCGCGCCTGGTAGTCGAAGACCTCACGCGCCTCGGCGGCGCTGATGATCCGGACGCCCTCAATCGGTTCGCGCTTCGTGGTTGCCATCAGCGTGCCTTTCGAGGAACCGGCATCATCTCGAACGCTGTGCGTGCCTCGCCGTTCCTGTTGGGATCGTAGCATATCGGGGTCAGCGGGCGAGGATGCGGTCGGCGCAGCGCAGGGCGAGTGCGCCGATCGTGCTGGTGGGGTTGACGGCACCGCTGGTGACGAAGGAAGAGCCATCGCAGATGTAGAGGTTGGGGACATCCCAGGCCTGGTGGGAGCCGTTCGTGACGCTGGTGGCGGCGTCGTTGCCCATCCGGCAGGTACCGAGCAGGTGCCAGGCGGGGTTGGGGCTGGCCGGGCCGGTTGTCAGGAACTCGCGGGCGCCGGCGGCCGCGGCCAGCTCGCGGGCGCGTTCGACGCCGAAGTTGACGAGCGTGCGGTCGTTGTCGTGCAGGTTCCAGACGAGGGTGATGCCGGGCAGGCCGGAGGAGTCGGTGTGCTCGTGGTCGAGCCGGACGTGGTTGGCGTGTACCGGCAGGTCCTCGGCCTGGACCGAGAACCAGATCTCGTGGTTGAAGAGTTTCGCGAAGGCGTCGCGGTGGCTCGCGCCCCAGGGGAGGTTCAGCGCGGCTGGTGAAGCGGTCAGGCCTCGTCCGATCTGGAAGGTGAAGCCGTTGACGCAGCCGCGTGAGACATCGGTTTCGGCGAACTCCTGCGAGGTGATTGGCGCGCCGTAGGCGCCCATGTAGCCATCGACTGGTTCGTCCCAGATGACGGTCTGCTCGGCGTAGGCGTGATGCATCAGGTAGCGTCCGACGAGACCGGAGGAGTTGGCGAGGCCGTCCGGATGCTGGCTGCTGGCCGAGAGGAGCAGGATGCGTGGTGTGCCGAAGCCGCTGGCGGCCAGGACGACGATACTGGCTGGCTGGTGGTGGCGTTCGCCGCTGCGGAGGTCGATGTAGACGGCGCCGCTGGCCCGGCCCTGCTCATCGGTCGTGATCTGCTCGACGCGGCAGAGCGAGCGCAACTCGACGCCGTTCTGGAGCGCCTTCGGCCAGTAGGTGCGGGTGGCCATCCCGAGCGCGCCGCGCGGGCAGCCGTTGCGGCAGCTTCCGCACTGGTTGCAGGCGACGCGGCCATCGTAGTCCTCGGAGATGATGGCGCAGTCGGCCGGCCACCAGTGCCAGCCGAGTTGCTCGAAGCCAGTCGCAATCTTGCGACCGTGGATGCCAAAGGGTAGCGGGCGTGTGGAGCGTGGCGAGCGTGGTGGCATGGCCGGGTCGCCAGCGATGCCGCAGACGCCGATCTCGGCGTCGTTGAGATCGTAGTACGGCGCGAGGTCTTCGTAGGAGATCGGCCAGTCGGTGGACCCTTCGAGGCCGTGCTCGGTTCCCTTGCGGAAGTCGGACGGGCGCATCCTCGGCCAGTGGGCGTTGTAGTGGGTCGTGCTGCCGCCGACGGTGTTCATCAGCATCGGCGCGACGGTGTCTCCGGCGACGGTGACGGGGTAGTCGGTGGCGGCCTGGCGGACGTTCGGGTTGCGCGACCACTCGCGCATCAGCTCGAACTCCCACTCGTTCGAGTAGTGCGGGTGCTCGGCAGGCAGCACCCAGGGTCCCTGCTCAAGGCAGACGACGCGCACGCCGCGCTCGCTGAGCCGCTTGCTGATGGCGGCTCCGGCCATTCCGGAGCCGATGACGAGGACATCGGTTGGGAGTGGACGGCTCATCGTGTGTGTTCTCCATCGATCGACTGAAAAACGGCGTACGTGAGGACGCGCCCAGTTCCGCCTGCCATCCTCCGCCCAGAGGGCACCCGGCAGCGACGGATCGCTCGGCCCTGGAGAGACGGTGGCAAACGAGGACCAGAACTGTCGACGACCGATCACCGCGCTCCCGTTACCCACGCCAGGCGATCCTTCGCTGCGGCTCAGGATGACAGGCCAAGGAGTGTGGTTCCTCGTCAGCCACGTAC
>JALZLU010000122.1 GCA_030858685.1 Chloroflexota bacterium
CGCGGCGAAGATCAGGCCGATGCCGATCCCCGGGCCGATGGCCGCCAGGCCGTACCCGACCATGTTGACGTTGCCTTCCAGCATTACCGATCCTTTTCTGTGAGGAGAACGTTCCGGGGAACCGGAGCGCCTAGATCCGGGATGTCAGTGCTCTTCGAGCAACGCCCCGCCGATGTACAGCGCGGAGAGCAGGGTGAAGACGTAGGCCTGCAGCAGCTGGACGAAGCCCTCGAAGGCCGTCAGCACCAGGCTGCCGAACAACGCGACGGATCCCGCGGCGATGCCGACGGCTCCGCCGTACTCGAAGACGAGGTACTCGCCGCCGAGGATGAACAGCACCAGCACCAGGTGGCCGGCGAACATGTTGAACGTCAGTCGCAGCGTGAGCGTCAGTGGCCGGATGATGATCGTGGAGACGAACTCGATCGGCGCCAGCAGGATGTAGACCGGCCACGGGATGCCGGACGGGAACATCATGTCCTTGAAGTAGCCGCCCAACCCGTGCCGCTTGATGCCGATGACGTTGAAGATGATGCAGCTGATCACCGCGAGGAACAGCGGGATCGCGATGCGTGAAGTGGCCGGGAACTGCAGGAACGGGATGATTCCGCTGATGTTCAGCGCGGCCAGGAAGAAGAAGGTCGTGGCCAGGTAGGGGACGTACTTGAGCCCCTCCTTGCCGATGGCGTCCAGCGCGATGGAGTTGCGCACGAAGCCGTAGGCCGACTCACCGGCGAACTGCATCTTGCCCGGCACCATGGCGGCGCGACGGGCAGCCAGGTAGAAGAACACGGCCACGACGACGACACCGAGCACGGTGATGAGCATCGGCTTGGTGAAGAAGGTGCCTTCGCCGAAGATCGGCGGGTAGACGAAGGTGCCGGGTCCTGGGCTGACGAAGCCTTCGCCGCCTTCCACGGCGAGAAGCGTGTTGCTCACGACGTCCTTCCTGTACGAACCGGCTCAGAGCGGCAGCCCCTCATGGCTGCCTACCGTAGCGAAACCACACGAGGTAGAGGCCAGCGCCCATGCCCAGGAGCAGCCCGACCAGGACGAACGCCTGGTTGTCGAACCTCTCGCTGAGCAGGTAGCCGATCCCACCCCACACGAGGACCCCGGAGATGACCAGCCCGAGAGCCCCGTACGCATCAGCCTCGCCCTTGCGCCGGAAGTCCCCTGACTCGTCGTCGGGGGACGGAGGCGGCATGGCAGGGGAAGACTACAGGGTGGCTCTGGACCTGCCGACAAGGGCCACCTGTGTCCCCACCCACACCAGGGTGCAGGCGATCACGGTGATCGCGAGCCAGCGGATGTCGACTGCGCCGGAGCTGCGGGCGACGCTGAGCACGACCAGCAGGGCGAACAGCCTGAGCGCGTAGGTCATGAGCAGCAGGATGAATCCGACCCCGGCCAGGGACAAGTTGCCGCCCACGAGCAGCAGCGGCAGCGCCCCGGTCCAGAAGAACAGCAGCGTCACCACGGTGGCGAGCAGCGCGCTCAGGGCGGCGTCCTCCACCCCGGACAGGCGGCCGCCGACCGCGGACAGCGCACCGGCCAAGGCGGTGGTGACGGGCGCGGCCCGGGGTCCGTCGATGCGACGCAGCAGGCGCCCGGCCCGGCTCACCGATCCTCGGGGTTGACGCTCCGCAGCTTGGGCACGCGCGACATCACCAACGCGATCGCGGCGGCCAGCCCCAGTGCGGCGAGCACCGGGAGCGGCCCACCGCTGACGGAGGCGGCGACGGCGCCGAAGGCGAGCAGCGCGGTCCAGAAGTACATGATCAGCACGGCCCGGGTGTGGCTGTGGCCGATCTCCATGAGCCGGTGGTGCAGGTGCTCCTTGTCCGGCGCGAACGGCGAGCGGCCGGCGCGCGTGCGGCGTACGACGGCCAGCAGCAGGTCGACGATGGGCACGGCCAGCACCGCGAAGGGCAGCAGCAGCGGCAGCAGCACCGGGAAGGACGCCGACGGCGGCAGGTTGGCGTAGTTGACCTGGCCGGTGAGGCTGATGACCGACGCCGAGAGCATCAGGCCGATGAGCATCGAGCCCGAGTCGCCCATGAAGATGCGCGCCGGGTTGAAGTTGTGCGGCAGGAAGCCCAGGCAAGCGCCCGCGAGCACCACGGCGATGAGCGTCGGGGAGGTGATCCGGTCCTGCGCCACGCCGCCGGTGACGACACCGCTGGCCAGGGAGTAGGAGAAGGCGAAGAAAGCCAGCGCCGCGATCGCCCCGACGCCCGCGGCCAGCCCGTCGAGCCCGTCGACGAAGTTGATCGCGTTCACCGTCAGCAGCGTGATGCCGATGGTGAGGATGACGCTCTCCGGCCCCAGCGAGATCGCGCCGATGCCCGGCAAAGTGAGCGTCAGCAGCTGCAGACCGATCAGCACCATGACGCCGGCCGCCAGCACCTGGCCGGCGAGCTTGGTGAGCGCGTCGATGCCCCACCGGTCGTCGACTGCGCCGAGCAGCACGATCAGCCCACCGGCCACCACGACGGCCTGCACGTCGGAGTAGGTGAAGACGCGACTGAGCGCCGGCAGCGACCCCGCCACGAGGAAGGCTGCGCACACACCGCCGTAGATCGCCAGGCCGCCGAGCCGCGGGGTGGGCACCGCGTGCACGTCCCGGTCACGGGGCTCGGCCATCGC
>JALZLU010000139.1 GCA_030858685.1 Chloroflexota bacterium
CGGTGCCGTAGGGTCCGCCGGTCCAGCCGGTGTTCACCAGCCAGGCGCCTACCCCGTGCTCGTCGAGTCGCTCACCCAGCATCCCCGCGTAGACGCCCGGATGGCGCGGCATGAACGGGGCGCCGAAGCAGGTCGAGAAGGTGGCGCTGGGTTCCACCACGCCGACCTCCGTGCCGGCCAGCTTGGCCGTGTAGCCGCTGATGAAGTGGTAGAGAGCCTGGTCTCGGGTCAGTCGCGCGATGGGCGGCAGGACACCGAAGGCATCAGCCGTCAGCAGCACCACGTTGTCGGGGTGCCCGGCACGGCCCTGGTCGGAGCTGTTGGAAATGAAGCCCAGGGGGAAGGCGCCGCGCGTGTTCTCCGTGAACTCGTCCGAGTCCAGGTCCAGCTCGCGCGTCCCAGGGTCGATGGCCACGTTCTCCAGGACGGTCCCGAAGCGGCGCGTCGTGGAGTAGATATCCGGCTCGTAGATGTGCGACAAGCGGATGGTCTTGGCGTAGCAGCCACCCTCGAAGTTGAAGACGCCGTCCGGGCCCCAGCCATGCTCGTCGTCCCCGATGAGGGTCCGCTCGGGATCGGCCGAGAGGGTCGTCTTGCCCGTGCCGGAGAGGCCGAAGAAGACGGCCACGTCGCCGCCCTTGCCCACGTTGACCGAGGAGTGCATGGGCAGCACGCCCTCGTCGGGCAGGCGGTAGTTCATGATCCCGAAGGCGCCCTTCTTCATCTCGCCGGCGTACTCGGTGCCGCCGATGAGGATCTCCTGGCGCGAGAGGTGCACCAGGATCACGGTCTCGCTGTGGGTGCCATCACGCGCGGGGACGGCGCGAAAGGTGGGCGCGTCGATAATGGTGAAGTCGGGCTCGAAGGCGGCCAGCTCGGCGGCGCTCGGCGTGCGGAACAGGTTGCGGCAGAAGATGCTCGCCCAGGCACTCTCGGTGTAGGCGCGCACGGAGCGACGGTAGGCGGGATCGGCGCCCACGAAGCAGTCCTGGACGAACAGCTCACGGTCCGCCAGATGATCCAGCATCCGTGCCCGCAGGGCCTCGTAGCGCTCCTCGCTGATGGGCTGGTTGAAGCCGCCCCACCACACGCCCTCATGACTGCCCGGCTCATCCACGATGAACTTGTCCCTGGGCGACCGGCCGGTATGTGCACCGGTGCGCACGACCAGTGGTCCCTCAGCGGCGATGAAACCCTCATCCCGACGTATAGCGTGCTCGTACAGCTCGGCTGCGGAGAGGTTGCTGAAGGTGCGCTGACCGACAGCGCTTGACCGGGAGGAGGCGGTGGTGAGGGTCTGACTGGCGGACACGTCGTCACTCCTAGACCGGTGGACGGATCCCCTGGGAATCTCCAGCCATCGGCAGTGGTAGACCGGCCGCGCGTGCCTCGAGCTTGCTGCACATGAGGAGTCGGCTTCCGCAGTCCAAGGATTCGGTCGTATTCGAGACGTTCCGAGGATGGTACACCTGGCCGCATGACGCGAGCACGGCTCCGGGCACGCCCGACCTTTCAGCGGCGAGGCGAACCCTCTGACCGAGGCGAACCCCCTGATCGCGGCTCGGCTCGCACGCGCGCCGGAGTGTGCGCGAGATACTCCAGGAGGTCGAGCTTGGTGATCACGCCGGCGGGCCGGCCGCCACTGACGGCGACCACCGCGCCCGCGCCGTCCGATAGGAGCTGGAACGCTTCATCCATAGTGGCCGTGGCATCGATGGTGGGCAGTGGCCGCTCCATGATCTCTCCGACCGTCCGCTCGACCACCTGCGGATCGCGATACGCCCGCTCCAGCAGGCTCCTCTCGCTGATGGAGCCCACGATGCCCTCGATGGCCTCGTCATCGCGTTCGGTCACGGGCATCTGGCTGATGCCGTAGCGCTGCAAGGTCTCGATGGCCGCGGCGACACGGTCGGTGGTGCGCGCCAGTACCACTTCCGGTACATCGTCGCCGTGATGGCCGTTGCCCAGCACGGCCGAAACCCGTGCCCTGCCGGTCGGCGAGCCCAGCAGGCCGTTGTTGCGCATCCACTCATCGTTGTAGAGCTTGGAAAGGTAGGAGCGGCCACCATCGGGCAGCAGGACCACCATCAGGGCATCCTTGCCGCCGGCCCCCGTCGTGAGCTCCCTGGCCACGCGCAGCGCAGCCACCAGCGCGGTGCCGCACGACTCTCCCGAGAGGATGCCCTCCTCACGGGTCAAACGTCGCGCCGCGGCGAACGCCTCAGCGTCGGAAACGCGCTCCCAGCGATCGATCGACCCCCGGTCGAACGTACCCGGGAAGAAGTCCTCGCCGACGCCCTCGGTCAGGTATGGCCGCGCCGTGTCGCCCGACAGCACGCTGCCCTCAGGATCCGCCCCGATCACGACCAGGTCAGGCTTCTGCGTCCTGAGGTATCTCGCCATGCCGCTGACCGTGCCGCCCGTGCCCACCGAGACGACCAGATGCGTGATGCGACCGTCGGTCTGACGCCAGATCTCCGGTCCCGTGGTCCGCTCGTGCGCCAGTGGGTTTTCCATGTTGTGGTACTGATCCGGCTGGTAGGCACCCGGGATGTCGCGGGAGAGCCGACGCGCCACGGAGTAGTAGCTCTCGGGCGATTCGGGCGGCACGTTGGTGGGACAGAGCACGACCTCCGCGCCATACGCGCGGAGCAGTGACTGCTTCTCCGAGGACTGCTTGTCAGCCATCACGAAGATGCAGCGATAGCCCTTGATGGCGGCGGCGATGGCCAGGCCATGGCCGGTGTTGCCGCTGGTCGGCTCGATGATGGTGCCGCCCGGTCGCAGGTGTCCGTCGCGCTCGGCGGCCTCGATCATGGGCAGCCCGATGCGGTCCTTCACCGATCCGCCCGGGTTGAGCATCTCCAGCTTGGCCAAGAGTAGGGGCTGCCGCTCCAGCGGACCGAGTTCCTGGGTGACCGTGGTGAGCCGCACAAGGGGCGTATCGCCCACCAGCTCGAGGATCGACTCCGCGTACTGCATGCCTGCCGAGTATAGGACCGTTGCCGGGACCAGCTGGGTCCCTTTGGACCCTTGCGGTGTGGTCGTCTTGGGAGGTACGGTGCAGGGGCGACGTCACTCGAGTCGCGGCCGTGCCCCCGAGCGGCCCGAGATCGAGCGCCAGTGCGCGCTCATCGAAACCGAGGCCTGCCGTGCGCCTGATCCCCTTGCTGGCCGCCGTGCTGCTGGTGCTGCCCGTGACCGCTGGCGCAGCCGAGCGGTCCGACAGCACCGGCGGCGCTGCCGCTCGCTCCGCCGACCCTCGACCCGACATCGTGGTCGTGATGGTCGATGACTTCGGAGCGCTGGCCGCTCCCTCCGTGCTGGCGCGGACGCCTACCCTCGACAGGCTCTTCCTCAAGCAGGGCATCACCTTCGAGCGTGCGTACGGCGAGACGCCGCTCTGTTGCCCGGGACGGGCGGGTTTCCTCTCCGGACGCCATACCCATGAGCATGGCGTCATCCGCAATAACGGCACGCTGTTCGATCCGTCGGTGACCATCGCCACGAAGCTGGACAGCGTCGGATATCACACCATGATCGTGGGCAAATACCTGAACGGCATCCACCACATCGAGGACAAGTCGCCTCCTGGTTGGGACCGGACGGCAGTGTTCGAGCCCGGCTACTACGACTACCGGATGTGGGTCGACGACGTAGAGCAGTACCGTGGCTTCGAGGCAGAGGACTACTCCGTCGACGTCATCACGGAACTGGCCGGCGGATTCGTGTCGGAGGCTCCCGTGGACGAGCCGCTCTTCGCCATGCTCGCGCCGTACGGCCCCCACGCCGGGCGCAACCACAGGGACGTGCTGACGCCGGGGATGCCAGCCTCCTCCAGACGGCACAGCAAGGACACTCGATGCGATGCGATGCCTCCGCTCTGGATGCCTTCGTACGCCGAGGCCGATGTTTCCGACAAGCCCCTTCACGTCCGCCGGATGCCACTCCCTCCGTACGCCAACGGGTGGCCCCTTGAGAAGACCTGCCGCTCGATGCTCGCCGTCGACGACATGGTGGCGGCCATGGAGCAGCAGCTGGCGGCTGCCGGGCGTTCCAACGTGCTGTGGCTCTTCCTGAGCGACAACGGCATGGCCTACGGCGCCCACCGCTGGAAGTTCAAGGGCGTGCCGTACAGCACTCCCATCCCGCTCTACGCGCATTGGGCGGCGGGCCGCGGCAGGCTGCCGCGCACGGAGTCGCAGGCCGTCGTCAACATCGACCTGGCTCCGACCTTGTGCGCTGTGGGCGGCTGCACCATGCGTGTCGACGGGCTCGACTGGTCCCCACTGCTCTCAGATGGGACGAGGACGCTGCGCCGCAGTCGCATCCTGGAACAGGCGCCCGCTGGCATGCGTTCGACGCCACCGTGGCACGCCGTACGCACGGACGAGTGGCACTACGTCGAGTACGCCACAGGCGAGCGGGAGCTGTACGACTTCGGCAAGGATCCCTGGTCACTCCAGAACCGCGCCGGGCGCGTCGGCTACGCGGCGATCCAGGCCGAGTTGGCCGCTGACCTCAACGTGCTCCTCGATCGAACGCCGGCTCCTTCCCCGAGTCCCAGCCCCACGCCCATGCCCACGCCAACGCCCACCCCTAGGCCGACGATCGAGCCCACGCCCAAGCCGACGGTCGAGCCCACGGCAACGCCGATGCCCACCGCCACGCCGGCCCCCACGCCGGCCCCCACGCCGACGGTCGAGCCCACGCTGGAGCCCACACCGACGCTCATACCCGTCCCTTCCGCGGAGCCGTCACCCGAGCCCTGACGTCCGGGCCAGCCCTCACGTCGCTGGCTGGCCCGGGCTGGCCGAAGGTGATCCGGCCGGGGGTTCGTCGCGACGCGGCCGGCGATGCCGCCACAGGATGGTGACGATCCCGAAGACGATCAGGCCGACACCGATGAGCTGAGCCGTGGGGATACCGCCCGCCACGGTCCAGTTGTACCCCTCACGGAATGTCTCCAGGAACGAGCGCACGGAGCCGTACCAGATGGCCCAGAACGAAGCCACGTCCCCGTCTCGCAGCCGATGCGCGAACCGACGGCCCAGCCACATGGCGAACAGGCCGCCCGCGATGGTCAGCGCCGACTCGTAGAAGAAGAGCGGATGGAAGCCGGTGGTCGCTTCGGGGAAGGTCTCGCAGGGGTACTGCGCGATGCGGTGGGCGCACTCGATGGCGATGCCCCAGGGCAGCTCCGTCGGCGGTCCGTAGAGTTCCTGATTGAAGAAATTGCCCCAACGGGCGATGCCCTGCGCGAAGAAGGTGCCCGGGATGACCGCGTCCAGGGCACGCCAGACAGGGATGGCGCGCGGTCGGAAGTACAGGATGATACCCAGCGCCGCCCCGGCCACGCCACCGTACAGGCCCAGGCCGCTGTAGGGCGGCAGCACGATGGCCAGCAGGTCGTTGCTGTAGCGGTCCCACTGGTCGATGACGTGGTAGAGACGGGCGCCGATGACGGCCAGCACGGTGCTGAGCACGAGGACACCGGTCACGTGTTTGGGATCGATGCCTCGCCGGGCCGCCTCGCGCTGCGTGACCAGCACCAGCACGGCAACGCCCAGCACGTACCCCAGTCCGTACCAGCCGATGGCCAGCGGCCCGATCTGGAGCGCGATGGGATCCGGGGTGATGTCGATCACCGGGGCAGGATAGCGGCAGCTCGTCTCTCTAGACTCTCGGTCATGCCTGATCGACCTGAAGCCGCCTCTCGTAACGACTGATGGATCGCGTCTGGCTGGGCCTCGAGATCGGCACCCAGGGAGTGCGAGCGGCCGTGTTCGATGCTGGCGGAGAGCGACTCAGCGCCGGACGAGCGCGGCGGCCACCCCGCTCACCGGAGGCCGGGGCCATGATCCACCTGCCTGAGCTCGACTGGTGGGGTGGGGCGCGGGAGGCGCTGGCCGAGGCACTCTCCGGCGTCAGATCCGAGCGGATCGCCGGCGTCGGGCTGGCAGGGCTTTTTCCGGCGGTCTGCCTCGCGACGACGGAGGGACATGCCCTGAGCGAAGGTATCCTCTATGGCGATCGACGAGGCGTCACCGCGGACGACGCCGTCGTGCCGCGCCTGACGCGCCTCTTGGGGATACTTCCGGAAGCAGCCTTGCGGGACGGCATCGCCCTCGGCCCGGCGGGCTACC